>CAYRQY010000092.1:0-9018 GCA_964426435.1 uncultured Rikenellaceae bacterium
GCAACCTGGTGGTGATTGCCTCGGAAGAGACTCCGGTTATGAGTGAATCGCTGATTGATGTACACACTCTGACCAGGAATTACAACATAAAGGTATTGGGCTATCCCATTATGAGACTGATGGCCAATGAGAATTTCGACCCGAAATATATGTTCGACCTGCAGCTTTCTCTTTTCACACCTTACTGGATTGACTATTCAAGACGCGATGTGAGGCGATTTTTGTCGGAATTCTTGAGGAAGTTCCGTACACAGCCATCGGAAATAAGTTATGCATGGCAGGGATACGACATAACCTACTTCTTCCTGAGCGGACTTGCAATGCATGGAAAGAGATTCACAGCGAACCCTGAAATCCATAACCCGGATCTTTTGCAAACTGAATTTGATTTCAGACGGAGATCGCTGGATGATGGGTTTGAAAACAATAAATTGTTTCTTATCAGATATTCAAGCGATTACGAAGTGAGACTGATCGAAGGAACCGGTGCAATGGCCGACAAATAAACCTTATGACGGTTTTGTTTAACTTTTTTCCTGAAAAGAATTGTTAATAAAAATTAACATAAGGGAATAATATCCATTTAACAGTTGTCTATATATCAGAAGTATGATTACTGAATCGTACAGGCATGTGGATGAGAATGAACTGGTGGCACAATCCCTTAAGGGCAGCAGCAGTGCTTTCGGGGAGATAGTGAGGAGATACAGGGGAATGGTTGCACGTACGGTAAAAGGTATGCTTGGAGATTCGGTTTATGCTGAGGATATCGGACAGGATGTTTTTATTAAGCTCTTTAAGTCGTTACCGGAGTACAGGGGTGAAGCAAAGTTGTCAACTTATATTCAGAAGATTGCAGTAAACCTTACACTGAACGAGTTAAAAAGAAGAAAAAGATTCTATTCAATGTTCTCGCAGACGGGAAATAACGAAATGTATGAATATGAAATACCGGTGCATGATACCGAAGAAAAGAGGGAAGCAGCGGAAATTGTGGGAAAAGCGTTAAAGAGTATGGATCCGAAGTACAGAATAATATTGATAATGAGAATGCTGCAGGGGTACTCAACCAAAGAGACAGCAGAGATACTTGACCTGCCTGTCGGCACCGTTCTCTCAAGACTATCGAGGGCTCAGGATCAGATGAAAGAAATTTTGAATAAACTGTAATTGTCATGAAAGCCTCAGAGATCAGAAAGATGTTAATCAGGTCGCTTGATCATGATACCGATACCAGCGATTTTGCCCGCAAACTAGGTGATGCGGGTATCTCTTATGAATTCAGCAGCGGGTTCACCGACAGGATTCTTGAAAAGATTAGTACACGGGGAGCAAAAATAATACCCCAGTCAGAGTTTATCAGGGGCCTGAACTTCATTTTTTACAGAATAGCCCTCACAGGAGTGGCAGCTATTATTATACTGCTCATCTCGATCTTTCTGATGGAGGGATCTCTCTCCTTCAACTCCTTCCTCGGCCTTGGCGACACTTATGATGAGAGTATAATCTGTCTCTTAACAGGAAATTAATCACTCAGTATGAAAGCCAAACCTGTCATTCTTGTAATCATCACCCTTATAATGGGCTTTGTTATTGGTATGCTTACTTCAGCTCAGCTCAGACTCCACAGGCTCAAGCCGGTCCGTCTCTATTTCTCCGAAGAACGCTTCAGGGAAGGATTCTATAATGTCATTCAGCCCGACGAGGACCAGAGAGCCAGGATCGAGGTAATCCTGGATAAATATGCAAAGATCAATGCCAGCCTGCAGAGCGACTTCAGAAAGGAGCTCGAAAACAATATGAGAGCCTTCAGGAAGGAACTGGATGCCAATCTTACGAAAGAGCAGATTGCAAGGCTGAAGGAGATGGATCAGAGACGTGAGGACATGATGCGTCAGGAACGGAGATTCCAGCGATCCGACTCAACGAGATTCAGGGATGGAAGAGATCCTGAATTCGACAGGCGCAGAATGAGAGACGACGGCCCTCCCCCGCCTGAACGCTTTCAGAGGCGCGACACCACAATGACGTCAGCTGGTGAATAGCAGAAAATCAAGTATAATAGGAAGATCATCGGGATTTACACCAAGTGAGGTCAGAAGAGGCTGATCTTCACTGAAGATCTCGATGAATTCATTTATGGATATCTCGCCGCTGTTATAGCTCAGCCGGTACAACTCAATTGCTTCCTTCTTTCTTCCCGTGCACAGCGCCAGATGGCCCATATTGATATGATCATGGGCATTAAGCTTCCCGACGGCAAGTCTGTCGTAGTACTTCTGTGAATCGCTGAACCTTCCCAGTGCGAAGTAACAGTACGCAATGGGCCTTAGTATCTTAAGGTTGCCCGGCTCATGATACTCAACCCTGAAATAATATTTAAGGGCCGATTCATAGTCTTTCAGGTCAAGATAGCAGTGGGCTGTCATTATAGCAGTGTGGATGTTATCCGGATCCATGGCGAGAGCATGCAGGTAATACTCCAGCGCTTCTTCATTCCTGGCAAGCCGCCTGAGGCATAAGCCCGCCTTTTTGAGAGTCCAGGCCTTCCGCTCTATAAGTTCAGCCCTCTTGTAATACTTAAGAGCCTCCTCATAATCCTCAGTCTGCTGATAGCAGAAACCGGTCTTTTCATACAGTTGCGAGTCAGCAGGCTTCTCATCAATCTGCCTGAGGAAGATCGTGAGGGCATCATCGTAGAATCCCTTGCTGAAGAAATAATCCGCAAGCCCTGCCTCTGCCTCGGCGGCGTTACCCGTCAGCCTGAAGAATTCGGAATTATAGATATCCATCCTTCCGGAGAAGATGTCCTCAAACTCCTTCTTGTAGGGAGAAAGCTTGAAGAACCTGTAAAGATCCTGAAGGTACTGGGTAACATGTGTTCTGAAGTTCCTGAAGGGATCTGCTCCGGTCTCATCATCAGTCATTTGCTGGAGTCCCTCCAGCTCCATGCGGAACACCTTCAGCATCATTTTCTTCTGAGATGCCGGAAGATATTTGAGATTGAGCAGTAGCGAATACTTGTCTGAATTGCAGATAAACGGCGTCTTGTAGAGAGCCTCGGCAAGCTCATTGGTCCCCGGACCAAGTATCTCATCCCTGAAAATCTCATCAACTGCATGATGATCGGGGTGGAAGGGAACGAACCAGTTCTGGAAATCCCTGAAAAAATCAAAGTGCTTAAGGTTGGCAAAAGCCGACATATATACATCAGCTCCCTCCATCTGAAGCCTGGTCAGCTCTTCCATAGTCCTGAAGATCTCTTCCGAGTCGCCGAACATCTCCGACCAGTCGGGATTCTTCTCTTCGTTCTTATCGCCCGAAAGGATATTGTCGAGGTCAAGCTTCATGTCGATATTTGGCTTCAGCCTGGCAACCTTCGGGATGATCTCCTCATGGAGCTTCCTGCTCAGCTTTTCGGTCTCACGCGATCTTATTATCTGAAGAATCAATATAGTACAGTGTTCCCTGAAACTGCTGCTTTTTCCCATCTTTATTATCCTTTCCGTTATTTCCGGATAAAGGAGAATCCTGTTGTTGTAGTAATGCAGGTTTATGATAAGACCGCCAAGTGCCCGTTCAGTAACCTGCTCTGCTCCTGATTCATAGATATCGGCCAGGTGAACGAGCTTCTCAGCCTGCCAGCTCCTCAATGCGCTGAGGGTTATTGCGCTGACAAAAATGCTGGATTCGTACCATCTGAATTTCCCTGAGCTCATAATGATTTTTATGAGGGTAAACTCAGCTTCGCCATAGTAGTCTGTCAGCCATAAATGGTTGAATATATTACTGATAAGGTGCTGGTGCTTCCTCGATATCTCCGACTCGGGATCAGGAATTATCTCATTGCTTAGCCTGAGCCATTCGTCAAGCTCCGATTTGAACATCAGGTCATCCACGCTCTCTACGATACTCTTCCCTGTAAGTTTCTGCTCCTTCTCGGTCTGCTCCCTTACCCAGTAGGTATGCCATCCGGAATAATGTGACAATATGTCCTGCCTGACACGGTCGGCAAGACCCAGAATCGACTGTATGAGTTTGAGATGCACCCTGCTGCGCTCCGGATCAACGATTCCTTCAATTGTGTACGAGAGCATGTTACGATATGTCATAACGATGTCGTCATACTTGTCGCGGAGATCGCCTGTTGGAGACTCTTTGATCATATCCTCAAGAATATCAAGACCTTGCTTGATCCTTTTTGCGGAGACAAGTCTGCAAAGTGCCTTATGCTGTTTATTGATTTTCGTGATATTCATGACACCTGTTGCCCGTTAAATAGTGGCCGTAAAACCATGCACTAATCGCGGTCGTTATTAACAGAACAACAATCGGGCCGTTGGGAAAAAGTGGCAATTATGTCCTTGCCTGTCAGGATTATCTACTCGTATTCTTTCAGGATGTTCTTAACGTCGTCGGGAGCCACTCTTCCGTAAGTTTTGTCACCAACCAGCACTACCGGTGCCAATCCGCATGCGCCGACGCATCTCAGGCTTGAGAGAGAGAACTTGCCGTCTTTTGTTGTCTGACCGACCTGGAGTCCCAGTTCCTTTTTGAACTCATCGAGTACTTTCTCGGCTCCCCTTACATAACAGGCAGTGCCCATGCAGATGCTGATGGGATGCCTCCCCTTGGGAGTCATGGTGAAGAAGGAATAGAAGGTTACCACTCCGTATATTTTTGCAACCGGTACATCAAGCTCATTTGAGACAACCTCCTGAATCTCTGCGGGGAGGTAGCCAAAATGCTCCTGACATTTATGTAAAACATTGATCAGTTCCTGCGGATCGTTCTTGAATGAGACACATATCTCCTTAATCTTTTCGATATCTTCCCTTCGAAGCTCTATTTTTATGCTTGACATGGCTCGGAATTTAATATTGAACAGTTATTGAATTATTGTTTTACCACGATTTTCTTTTTCCTTTCAAAGTAATGTGTATGAAGCAGGTGGTGTGCCTTATCGCTGTTGGGGGTTCCGAGGAACTCATCATACAGTTTTATGATAAAAGGATTCTCATGTGATTTTCTCAGGGGCTTCTTCCTGTCTTCTTCATAAATGGCTTTAGCCCTGGCTTTGATAATCTCAGAGTTACCGTGGTGCAGGGGTTGTCCTCCTCCTCCGATACATCCGCCCGGACACGCCATCACTTCTATGGCATGGAACTGCGATTTTCCCGATCTTACGTCATCCAGCAGTTTTCTTGCATTTCCCAGCCCGTGTGCGATCCCTATCCTGATGGGCAGGCCGTCGAAGTCGATGGTGGCCTCCCTTACTCCTTCGAGACCTCTTAGTTCGGTAAAGTCGAGCCTTTCGAGCTTTTTGCCGGTCTGAAGCTCATAGGCTGTTCTTACGGCAGCTTCAATAACTCCTCCGGTGGTTCCGAATATCACTCCGGCTCCGGTCGATTCGCCCATCGGGGTATCAAAGTCATCGTCTTCAAGGTTGTTGAGGTCGACGTTTGCCTGTTTGATGAACGCTGCCAGTTCCCTGGTTGAGATTGAATAGTCAACATCCCTGTTGCTGTCGGTTGAGAACTCTTCCCTCTGGCACTCATATTTTTTTGCAAGACATGGCATTATCGATACCACAACAAGATCCTTCCTGTTAACCCCGATCTTGTCGGCAAAGTAGGTTTTGGCAATTGCGCCGAACATCTGCTGGGGAGATTTGGCTGTCGATGGCACCTCCTTAAGATCAGGGAAGTAGTATTCAAAGAAATTAACCCAGCCCGGGCAGCAGGATGTAAGTATCGGCAGTTTTGCGGTTTTGTCTCCGTTCAGGTGCCTGTTGAGCCTGGAGAGCAGTTCCGTACCCTCTTCCATTATTGTCAGGTCGGCAGCAAAGTCGGTATCGAACACATAATCAAAACCCAGGGTCCGGAGTGCAGAGACCATTTTTCCTGTTACGAGAGTGCCGGGTTGCATCCCGAATTCTTCACCAAGAGCTGCTCTTACGGCCGGGGCTGTCTGAACTATCACAGTCTTCGTCGGATCGGCGAGGGCCCTGAGAACATCGGGAGTGTGATCCACTTCGGTGAGAGCTCCCGTGGGGCAGACTGCCACACACTGTCCGCAGTAGGTGCATGTGGAGTGTTCCAGGTTCTGCTCAAAGGCAGGGGCAACCGCCGACATGAATCCCCTGTTAACTGCCGAAAGGGCGCCAACAGTCTGGATATCATTGCACATCATCTCACAGCGCCTGCACATGATGCATTTGTCGAGATCCCTGATTATTGAAGGGGAGGTGTCTTTACGGTATGTTGACATGGCGGCAATCTCCTGTCCCGGTATCTCGCGAATACCAAGGCGGTGAGCCATGGTCTGCAGTTCGCAGTTCCCTGATTTTGGGCATATAAGGCAATCCTTGGGGTGATCGGAGAGGATAAACTCCATAACCGTTCTGCGGGCATTCAGCACTCTGGTGGTATGTGTTTTTACAACCATTCCCTCCTCGCATTTGGTCGCGCAAGAAGGAGCGAGATTCCGCCTGCCTTCAACCTCTACAACGCATATCCTGCATCCTGCCGGTTTATTCTCAATATTCATGTCCTTCAGCTCCATGTAGCAGAGTACGGGTATCTCTATACCCAGCTGCCTGGCTGCCTTGTTTATTGTTGTGCCCCGGGGTACTTCAACTTCCCGGTTATCTATTGTAAGCTTTATTGTTTCCATCTGCCTTTTGCGTGAATAATTAATGAACTATGATGGCATCAAACTTGCATTTCTCCTTGCATGCCCCGCATTTGATACATATCTCCTGGCTTATTACATGGGGTTCCTTGCGTTCTCCGCTTATGGCATTTACCGGGCAAACTCTTGCACAGGCTGTACAACCCACGCAGTTAGCCTCGATGATGAAGTATTCCATAAGGCTTCTGCACTGTCCGGCCGGACATTTTCTGGCTGTAACATGTGCTTCATACTCTTCCCTGAAATTTTCAAGCGTTGAAAGTACCGGATTGGGGGAACTCTGTCCAAGTCCGCACAGCGATGTGTCCTTTATAACAAGGCTCATATTCCTGAGCCGGTCGAGGTCGGCAGGAGTGCCTTTCCCGTTTGTGATATGCTCGAGCAGCTCGTGAAGACGTTTGTTGCCGATCCTGCAGGGTGCACATTTTCCGCAAGATTCCTCAACCGTGAAGTCGAGGAAGAATTTGGCGACCGAAACCATGCAGTCATCCTCATCCATTACGATCAGCCCGCCTGAGCCCATCATCGATCCTGCCGCCAGCAGGTTGTCGAAGTCGATCGGTATGTCGAGATGCTTTTCGGTAAGGCATCCGCCTGATGGTCCTCCGGTCTGTGCAGCCTTGAATTTCCTGCCGTCCTTTATCCCTCCGCCGATCTCGAAGATCACCTCACGAAGCGTTGTCCCCATCGGAACTTCGATCAGGCCCACATTATTTATCTTGCCTGCAAGCGCAAACACCTTTGTGCCTTTCGACTTTTCGGTGCCGATGCTGCTGAACCATTCAGCACCTTTGAGGATGATTGGAGATATGCAGGCAAAGGTCTCCACATTGTTTACGTTTGTCGGTTTTCCCCTGTAGCCCGATTCGGCCGGGAAGGGCGGCTTGACGGTGGGTTCTCCCCTGAGACCTTCCATTGAATGGATGAGCGCGGTCTCTTCACCGCATACAAATGCACCGGCACCATATCTTATGGAAATGTCAAAGCTGAATCCTGTACCCATAATGTTTTCACCCAGAAGACCATACTCTCTGGCCTGATTTATTGCAGTTATCAGGCGCGCTACTGCGAGCGGGTATTCGGCACGGATGTATATGAGGCCTTCCCCTGCGCCGATACAGTAACCGCAGATAGCCATCGCTTCAAGTACTGAGTGCGGGTCTCCCTCAAGAACTGATCTGTCCATGAAAGCTCCCGGATCTCCCTCGTCGGCATTGCACACTACATACTTCTCATCAGACTTGTTTCTGCTCGCAATCTCCCACTTCAATCCTGTAGGGAAGCCTCCGCCGCCCCTGCCCCGCAATCCTGAATCCTTGATGATCCTGATTGCCTCTTCAGGAGTCATCTGAGTCAGTACTTTCCCGAGTGCTTCATATGCTCCTGCGCCGATAGCTTCATTTATATTCTCAGGATCTATTATGCCGCAATTCCTGAGAACTATCCTTATCTGCTTCTTTTTGGTGGCAAGCTCTGGTTCGGTGGCAAGTATCTCTCCCGTGGCGCCGTCACTGAAGAGCAGTCTCTCCACTGGGCGGCCTTTAAGGATGTGTTCCGAAACTATTTCTGCCGCGTCGGAAGGTTTTACCCTGGTGTAGATGACCTCGCCGGGCATCACCCTGACTACCGGTCCCAGATCACAAAGGCCAAAGCAACCTGTTTTAACAATCTGGATCTCGTTCTCAAGTGCAAAGGCTTCCGTTTCCAGAAGCAGGTTATCGTAAATTGCCTCACTATCCCTGTTGCTGCAGCTTGTGCCGCTGCATACCATTATTTGCATCCTGTACTGTGACATGATATATTGCTGTTTATCTTTTTAAATCATCTGGTAGTTTGCCGGCAGGATACCTTCCGTCAATTCACCGTTCTTGATGTACTTCTCGATGATCTCATCGGCTTTTATCTTGTCGACGAATCCGAATACAACCGGCTTCAGGCCGGGCAGAGTCACCTCTATTGTAGGCTCTGCGTAACAGTATCCCATGTCTCCGGTACAAAGTACCTCGGCATCAATGTTCCTTTTTTCAAGCTCCGGCACAAGGAAATCATATATCTCCTTTGCCCCCGAAGCGAGTCCGCTTGTTCCTGAATGAACCCTGATGCGCACTTTCTCCTTGCCATCACTCCCGCGTGGATTCGCCCTTTCCAGGTACTCCTCCCGGATCTTTCTCAGATCATCCGGCGATTTGATTGTTTTCATATTAACAGGTCTTATATGAATTATCTGAAAATTTCTGTTACAAAAATAGTAATTTATTTGTTAATAAAATAACAATGTGAATAATTTAACAATAAATTTATGCTTGATCACTTTTAACCATTACA
>CAYRQY010000093.1:0-9017 GCA_964426435.1 uncultured Rikenellaceae bacterium
TTCCTCCCAGATTGCCTCTTTCGATGTATTTCTTGGCATTATCCCAGGCACCTCCGGAATTGTTTAGCATGCATGCAAGAGTAAACCCTGTTGTCATTCCGCCTGCAAGAAGTCCGATCACACCCGGCACTCCGAATACAATCCCCACAACCATAGGCACCGCTATTGCAAGCAGCGAAGGCACCATCATCTCCTTCTGGGCTCCCTTTGTTGATATTTCAACACACTTAGCGTATTCCGGTTTTCCTGTTCCCTCCATTATTCCGGGTATTTCGCGGAACTGACGTCTTACCTCATCAACCATTTTCCCTGCAGCTCTTCCGACAGCTCTCATGCTCATCGAGCTGAAAAGGAAAGCCATCATGGCTCCAATGAAGATCCCGCCAAGAAGAACGGGGTTGAAAAGTGAGAGGTCAAACGCATTGGCAAAATCCCTGATCGTAGCCGATGTAAGATGAATAGCTGTCTGGCCCTCCCTTACCTCCGGAACAGTTGTACTGTAAAAGAGTGTATCGCCGATCTGCTTGAATTTTTCGGGAGCCTGGTCGGCCAGTCTTCCCAACCAGAGCCTTACCTCTTCCATGTATGCGGCCATGAGGGCGAGAGCTGTAAGTGCGGCTGATCCAATGGCAAAACCTTTTCCTGTGGCGGCGGTTGTATTGCCCAGGCCATCAAGCGCATCTGTTCTTTCCCTTACTTCCTTGGGAAGTTCTGACATTTCAGCATTTCCTCCGGCATTATCTGCTATCGGCCCGAATGCATCGGTTGCCAGGGTTATACCGAGTGTCGAAAGCATTCCTACGGCAGCAAAACCTATTCCGTACACTCCCATCGCAAAATTGCTGAAACCACCAGCAAAGCCAAAAGCGGCTACTATACCTGCAACTATGGTCAAGACAGGTACCCATGTGGATAACATGCCTACTGCCATTCCTTCGATGATTACAGTGGCCGGACCCTGTTGTGCCTGCTTTGCTATTCCCTGTGTCGGTTTATAACCGTCGGAAGTGAAGTATTCTGTCGACTGACCGATGATAACGCCTGCCGTAAGGCCTGCAACCACTGAACCGAAAACGCCCCAGGTTATCCAGCCTGTAAGGGCCAGGACGGCAATAGCGACCAGGATCAGGGCAGAACTTCCTCCCGTGCCCAGAAGTAAGGCATTCAGCAGATTTTTGGGTGTTGCTGATTCCTTTGTCCTGACAAGATATACCCCGGCAATAGACAGAAGTATGCCAATTGCCGATACAATCATCGGAGCAATTACTGATTTCATCTGCATATCCCCGGCAATTGCAGGAAGTGCAGCTCCAAGAGCGGCAGTAGCCAGAATGGATCCTGCATAGGACTCATAAAGGTCGGCTCCCATACCCGCCACATCACCAACATTGTCACCAACATTGTCAGCAATGGTTGCAGGATTGCGTGGATCGTCCTCCGGGATACCCGCTTCAACCTTTCCAACGAGGTCAGCACCAACATCCGCAGCCTTGGTAAAAATGCCACCGCCTACACGGGCAAAAAGAGCCTGAGTAGAAGCACCCATACCAAAAGTAAGCATGATTGCGGTTATCTCTATAAGTTTATGATGATCAGTAGTTCCCGGATGAACGAAAGTGAGTCCAAGAAAATGCAGCCCGGTTTGCATATGCTCCGGAGTAAAAACCCAGTTGTTAAGAATCAGGAACCAGATAGCTATGTCAATTAATCCGAATCCAACAACAACCAGTCCCATTACAGCGCCACTCCTCAGTGCGACCTGCAGGCCTTTGTTAAGAGATTTTGAAGCAGCCCATGCGGTCCTGTTCGACGCAAAGGTTGCTGTTTTCATTCCAAGATATCCGCAAAGTCCCGAAAAGAAACCTCCGGTTAGGAACGCTACCGGGACAAACGGATTCTGAACCCCGAGATATGCCAGTATGGTAAGAATTACGACAAGGATCACAAATACCTTACCGACAACCGTGTACTGACGTTTAATATAAGCCATGGCACCCTCTCTGACATATAAGGCGATCTCCTTCATCCTGTCAGTTCCTTCATCCAGGGCCTTCATATTTCTGTAGAAGATCCAGGCGAATAAGAGTGCCAGGAGTGCTGCAAACGGAACAATCCAAAAAATTGCACTAATCATAATATCTGCTTTTTAAATTAGAAAATATAAATTCTCAAATCGAAAAAATTTGACGGTACAAAACTAATTCAGTTTTTCATTTATGCAAATGAAAAACATTCGATAATTTATATTGAAGAAATTAATCAGATTGCCCTGAAAAACTCATAATTGATGTCCTCAAGCTCTTTAAGGGTGGGATATCTGTAATGTATAACATCATCTTTCGCTCCCACATAGAATCCCGATCTTATTGTCCTGTAGAGTAACTGGCCCGAGAATATTCGCTGAACCGTCTTCATATGCTTCTCGTATTCTCCCCTCAGTATCTCAAGACAGTCTCTCAGATGACCAAGATTGGAATAGGGAAGGTCTTCAGCTGACCCGTGCAACGGATCTGATGCCAGATCTCCCAGCTTAAGGTCAACAAAGAATAGTTTGGGAAGCACAATTGGTGTAGATCCGTCGGTAAGCCGCTTAAGAAAAACTGAGGGCGGAAGACCGCTTGCGACCATCGGAGTCACTGGGCATAGTTCCTGGTAAAGGTAAAGCGCATTTGCCACCTCTTTGCTTTTATCATATGAAGCCTTTTTCAGCTCCAGGACATGCCCGTTGTCGGTTGTCAGGTAAAGGCTTTTCAGAGCATCGAGTGGTATTGTCTCAAGAACCTTGTAAACGGAAAGATATACCGAGCTCTTGGGACTGCTATCCTCTTTTGCGACACATCGCCTGTTAAGGCTCTCCATGTCGATGAGATTCTCAATTTTCCCCAGGTCGACCTCAAAGAAGATGGCCTGGCCCTTGTTACGCTTTTTTGTCCCGGTAGAAAGGTACATCCCGAATCCATCGGGTGGAAGCATTGAAGCAACCAATGCTTCTGGCGTGCATGTCAGGTAAATGTACTTGCTCATAACTCATTTGTTTTAGTTGAACACTGTTTTAACTTCTTTATGAAATTCTTACTCTATTTTCCTGTTCTTTACATATTTATCCATCCATTCAAGCACTTCCCAGTGCTTGTGCAGTATAGATTCGCGGGCCGCATATCCATGACTCTCCATGGGCAGCATAACCAGCCTTGTAACAGCGCCGAATCCCTTAAGGGCTGCATAGTACCTTTCGCTCTGAATCGGGAAGGTTCCGCTGTTATTGTCTGCCATTCCATGAACAAGCAGTATCGGATCCTTAACCTTGTCTGCATGCATGAAAGGAGACATGGTGTTATATATTTCCGGAGCCTCCCAGTAGCTTCGCCTTTCATTCTGGAAACCAAACGGTGTCAGGGTCCTGTTGTATGCGCCGCTTTCGGCTATCCCTGCTGCAAACAACCTGCTGTGAGAAAGAAGGTTGGCAGTCATGAAAGCACCATATGAGTGACCGCTCACCGCTACCCGGTTACGGTCGGTAACCCCCATCTCCACCGCTTTGTTTATTGCCGCTTCGGCATTGGCAACCAGCTGTTCCACAAAGGTATCATTGGGTTCCCTCCCGTCAACACCCACTATCGGGAATGATGCATCCATGAGAATAGCATAGTCCTGGGTCAGATATACCAGAGCCGAAGCCGGGCTGATCCGTGTAAATGTATAAGGCGATCCGCTTACCTGGCCGGCCGCCGAAGGGTCATTAAATTCCCTGGGGTAAGCCCAGAGCAAAGTTGGAAGAGGCTTGTCAATTCCCCTCCTGTAGCCAGCCGGCAGGTAGAGTGTGAAAGAAAGATCCAGCCCGTCATTCCTTTTGTACTGGACAAGCTCCTTATGAACACCCGCAAGCTGCGGATAGGGATTTTCGAATCTTGTTACCTGTGTCAGCCTCCCGTTTCTCAGATTCCTTATATAATAGTCCGGGACCTCAACAACGGATTGTCTTGATGTAAGTATAAGATTTTTATTGATATCTATTATTGTCGTAACATTTTCATACCACGGGGCCTCTGAACGCCATAGTCTTACCGTTCTGCCCGCAGCAATGTCGTACCTGTCTATAAACGGCCTGTCGCCTTCAGGAGATGAACCGGCACCGGTCAGAAAAAGCGACCGTCCCCTGTCGGCAAAGAGCAATACATCTCTTCCGTACCTGTTCTGTTCAGTTACAAACCTGCCGGGATTATTATACCTGTCGTCCGTTTTGTATTCATGAATTTTTCTCCGTGTATTCTGAGGGTCCGCAGGATTAAAGGAGCTTGTTATTCTTACCCTTGTACGGTTCAGGCCTTCAGAGATCATGGCAAAATCTTCCCTGCCCCAGACTATACCTCCGAACCTCATTTCAGTTGAGATAAATTCCTGAGGTGTTCCGGTAAAGGGTGCCGGCAGGATATAAACCTGATCATGAAATTTCATCTCCCTGGCATAGTCTCCCCCGTCTAGAGCCTCAACCCAGTAAATAGTAGCGGGAGCGTCATCCCTCCACGACCAGGATCTCGGACCCGGAAGCACCATGTCGTAACCCCTTGGAAGGTTCTCAGTTAATGGCTTGTCATACAGGAGCCTTACCATATTGCCTTCAGTATCCAGTATGGCAGTCGCAGACGGGAAGTAGTAATATGGCACAATATAGGAGAAAGGCCTTTTAATTTCTGTTACCAACAGGTACTCTCCATCGGGAGACGGCGTTACGCCGGTAAATAGTCCCGGCTTACCTGCCTGCTGCACGGTCGCACCATCCCACACCATAATCCTTGATCCGGCATAATATTCAAAAATCTCTTCATCTGCCGGATCCTTAAGAAGATCCTGGAAGGTGGCTGCCTGACCCTGCCTCCCCAGATTCTCTTGAACAACAGGTCCTTCAGGAACATTGCCTCGTACAGGTTTTGCTGCCCTCCCCGGATCTGCTGCCAGGAAAACGAGCTTTCTGCTGTCTGGCATCCAGCTCACAGAGGTGCCAAAGACTGTATTGATCCGATCGGCTATCCTGCTGGCTGTTAGAGTAGTAATATCACAAATCCACAGGTCTGTCTGCGATTCCCGGGTATTGGTGAAAGCAAACCGTTTACCATCGGGCGACCACACAGGGTAGCCAAACCGCGGATTATCAGGAAGGCCGCTGATATCACGCAGACCTGAGCCGTCAATGCTCATGATTCTGAACCCCTTATAGAATGTCTGCCTGCTTCGTCCGTTTGTGGCAGGGTCAATACGCAATCCTGCAATCCGGAGTTCATCGGCAGAAAGCTCTGCGATGCTTGCCAGGGGTGGCACTTCTATAATAACAATATTTGATTTATCAGGGCTTACAGTAATTAAAGGGGTTGCAGGAGCGTCTGCAATTCTTACAATATCCTCCGGAGGAACCTGGTAATTCAGGGGTGCCTGCGACCGGGCAGCAAAAGAGGCTGCAAGGATTATTGCAATAGTAATTATGGTCTTTCCATTCATGTTTCGATATTATTTACTGGTTGATAAGGTTTCTTTCAGTCAGTCAGTTATGTTTTCCGTACAGTGCTGCGGTGAGAAAAAAATGAAATACAATATACAATTATTAAATTTACACAAATTTTTTAAGCTGATGAACAATATCAACACAGATATTATCGAAAAGGCCTGGGATGACCGTTCAATGCTGAACGATCCTTCTGTTCAGGCGGAAATATACAAGACGGTTGAGCTGCTTGACAAGGGGCGTATCAGGGTCGCAGAACCCGCTGACGACGGATGGTTGGTCAATCAGTGGATAAAGAAAGCCGTCATACTCTATTTCCCTATCCGGAAAATGGAGGTTTCGGAAGCCGGGCCGCTCGAATTCCACGACAAGATTCCCCTTAAGAAAGATTATATGTCACTCGGCGTAAGGGTTGTGCCTCATGCTGTTGCACGATATGGCTCTTACATAGCCAGGGGTGTGATAATGATGCCTTCGTTTGTTAATATTGGAGCATACGTCGGCGAAGGAACCATGGTTGATACATGGGCTACCGTAGGCTCCTGCGCCCAGATTGGCAGGAACGTGCATCTGAGCGGCGGGGTCGGTATAGGAGGTGTTCTTGAGCCTGTACAGGCAGCCCCGGTGATAATCGGCGATAATTGCTTCATCGGCTCAAGATGCATAATCGTCGAGGGAGCCCGTATAGACAACGAGGCCGTACTGGGAGCAAATGTTGTGATAACAAACAGTACAAGAATCATAGATGTGACCTCTGGCAGTAAAACCGAATACAGAGGTTATGTTCCTCCCCGCTCGGTAGTTATCCCCGGATCGTACCTGAAGGTTTTTCCAGCTGGAGAATTCAGCGTTCCGTGCGCCCTGATAATAGGAACCCGGAAAGAATCGACAGACAAGAAGACCTCGCTCAATGAAGCCCTGAGAGAATATGAAATACCGGCATAACGATTCGTTTGCGGTTTTCAGGGAGGACCTTGAAGGGTCTTTGAAAACACTCCGGGAAGGGGGAGTTATTCTCTATCCCACCGACACTGTCTGGGGACTGGGATGCGATGCCACAAATTCTGCTGCAGTAAACTCCATCTACAGTATAAAGCAGAGAAAAGTGAACCTGAACCTTATCATCCTGGTAAATGGTATGGCAATGCTTGAAAGATACGTCAAGGAGATTCCGGAGCCTGCAATGATGATAGAGGAGGCTTCAGACAAGCCTATAACAATTATTTATCCCCGTGGCAGAAACCTTGCTCCCGGTGTCTGCAGCGACGATGGCTCTGCAGGCATAAGGATCACCCGCGACGAATTCTGCAGGGAGCTGATTACCCGTTTCAGAAAGCCCCTGGTTTCAACTTCAGCAAATATGAGCGGGGATCCGGCACCCGGAAATTTTTCTGAGATCAGCGATTCGATCGTGAAGTCTGCCGGCTACGTGGTGAGGTACCGGCAAAACGACAACCAGAAATATTCCCCTTCGGCGATTATTAAAGTCGGAATGGACGGGACAATAAAAATAATCCGGAAATAAGCTATCTCGATCGTACCCGGCCGGAACCGGATACCCTGGCATTTATCCTGGGACTTCCCGCATAGGTAATATTTCCGCTGCCGGAAATACTTGCTTCCAGCGTCTCTGATACCTTGCAGTAACAGCTTCCGCTTCCCGATATCCTGGCTGAAAGATCCCTTACGGTGAATGATTCGCCGGCATAATTTCCCGAACCGCTTATGCCTATCTCGGCCGTGCGGGCTTCCCCCCTTCCTTCCAGAACGATATCGCCCGAACCCGAAATACTGCAGTTAAGGTTTCTGACCTCCACATCCCCGGCATAAATCTTCCCGCTTCCGCTTACACTAAGGCTGAGAGCATCCGAACTTACCCTGTCCTTAATTTCGGCCCGTCCTGAACCAGATACGCTCAGTCCATCAATAGATGGCATGGTTACATAAGCAGTTACACGCTGATCTCTCATGGAAAACCTCCAGTTCCTTTGCCTTATAACCAGCCTGCCACCGGTTACACTGGTTTCGACCTCCCTGAGGATGTCGTTCCTGCCTTCAAGCACAACTTTAAATTCGGGCCCGATATTAACATACAGATTCCCGGATATCCCGTAACTGATCCTGGTAAAATCCCTTTCATTCCTTGTCTCCCTCGAGGTTCCCTGACCAAAGGTTGATGAAACGGATAAGAGAAGGATAATCAGTGCCGGACAAAACTTGAACTTACTCATCGTATATAGTATTTTTGGTTGGTAATACTTCAAAGACGGTTCAGTTTGCAATTAGTTGCACAAAAGCCAAAAATACCCGGGAAAGTACCTGTTCCGGTATCAGGGCCTGTTCAGATCGATGAGCCCTACCGGAAGATCCATAATGATTGTTGTTTGAGAGTGATTCACGTCCATGATCAGATCCTCATGGAAGGGAATAAGGATCTCCCTGCCAACCCCTGAAATGACTCTCAGCATTAACTGTGCAGGATTTACAATCACTTCAGCGATTTTACCGATATAACTGTTTGTTGCATCAAGTATCGTGTAACCGTCGAGGTCAGCCAGACCTTCAGTTATCTTCCGACTGGCTTTCCCCCTGTTCATCAACAGATTGCATCCGACAACAGGGGTGATCCCTGCTGCAGTTTCGTATCCCTCAAACCACAATCTTGCAAGGCCGGCGCCGGCTTTTTCCGACTCCCTGATAAAAAAAGGAACGGGCTTTCCTTCATATTCAATGAAAACCCATTCCTTTTCCGGTATTGACCCGTTAAAGGAGGTATCTGTTCTTAAAACTACTCCTCCCTGGTAACCGTGGATCTTGATGATCCTGCCGAGCAATATTTTCTTTTTGTCAGCCATCGGACCGCGGGTCCTCAGGTTCCTGTACTACTCCTGAGGTTTTTCTTCAGGTTCCTGTTCAGCTTCAGGGGTATCCGGTGTCTCAGTTCCGGCCTCAGCTGCAGTGATTTCTTCAGATGCAGTGACTGTTTCTGCTGCTTCTGCTGTCTCTTCAGATGCAGTGACTGTTTCTGCTGCTTCTGCTGCCTCTTCAGATGCAGTTACTGTATCTGCTGCTTCTGCTGTCTCAGCTGCCTCCTCCTGCACGTCCTCCGCGGGAGCACCCTCATCGCTGTCGCCGGCTTCCATTGCCGCCAGCTTTGCCTGCTTCCTTGCCAGCTCTGCCGATCTCGCTTCGTTGATGCGCTTCTCTTCAGCAAGCTGTTTTCTTAAAGCCTCTTCGCGGGATTTTTCAAGTCCCGACTTTTTAGTGTCGATCCTGGCTTCCTGCTGTCTGATCCATTCATCGAAGCGCCTGTTGGCCTCAGCCTCATCAAACGCTCCCTTTTTGACTCCTTCCAGGAGATGCTTCTTCAGCAAAACACCCTTATAAGACAAGATAGCTCTACATGTTTCGGTAGGTATTGCGCCATTGTGCAGCCAACCCAGCGTCTTCTCAAAATCTATTTCGATAGTGGCGGGGTTAGTTAAAGGATTATAAAATCCTATCTTTTCAATATATCTGC
>CAYRQY010000094.1:0-9014 GCA_964426435.1 uncultured Rikenellaceae bacterium
GAGTGATTTCTTCTTCTCTTTTTTCAGGTCAAAAGGCCATAAGGTCATCCCATCGGCTCCCATGGTTGTCAGGCACGATCCCACACTTATGTTCACCAACGCAGGAATGAACCAGTTCAAGGATGTATTTCTCGGCAACCAGCAGCCTTCTCACAAAAGGATCGCCAATTCGCAGAAATGCCTCAGGGTTTCAGGGAAGCATAACGATCTCGAGGAGGTCGGACACGACACCTATCACCACACTATGTTTGAGATGCTCGGCAACTGGTCGTTCGGCGATTACTTCAAAAAGGAAGCAATAGAATGGAGCAGGGAGCTGCTGGTGGATAAGCTTGGGATTCCGGAGGATAGGATCTATGTCACCATCTTTGAAGGAAACCCGTCCGAGGATGTTCCGCGCGACGACGAAGCCTATGAATGCTGGAAGAATTGCCTCTCCGGAAATACCGGCAGGATACTGGAGGGCTCAAAGAAGGATAATTTCTGGGAGATGGGCGAAACCGGGCCCTGCGGCCCCTGCTCGGAGATACATGTCGATATCAGGGATGATGAAGAGAGGAGACGGATCCCCGGACATGAACTGGTGAATAAGGGAGATCCCCTGGTTATTGAAATCTGGAACCTGGTATTTATCCAGTATAACCGCCGGTCGGACGGAAGCCTTGAGCTTCTGCCTTCAAGGCACGTCGACACCGGCATGGGCTTTGAGAGGCTCTGCATGGTTCTCCAGGATAAGAAATCCAACTACGACACCGATATCTTCCGGCCCCTGATAGAGCAGATCTCTGAGATAACCGGCAAAAAGTACGGAATAAATGAATCGTGGGACATAGCTATGCGGGTAATAGCCGACCATCTCAGGGCAGTGTCGTTCTCGGTTGCCGACGGTCAGCTGCCCTCGAACAACAAGGCGGGCTATGTTATCAGAAGAATTCTCAGGCGTGCAGTGCGTTACGGATATAATTACCTCGGAATGGATGAACCCTTCATCCATCGCCTGGTGCCAATGCTTGCAGAAACAATGGGCAGTTACTTTCCCGAACTCACTGCCGGTACCGAAAATATTTCAAAGATCATAAGGGAAGAAGAGAGCGCCTTCCTGAAAACACTGGAGAGGGGGCTGAGTATTATAGAAAAGACCATTACAGAACTGAGGAATGGGAATAAAACCATTATGCCGGGCAGGACTGCATTCGAGCTTTACGACACATTCGGGTTCCCGGTCGATCTGACCCGCCTTATCCTCAGGGAAAAAGGGATGGATCTCAACACTGAAGAGTTTGATAATGAGATGAAAGTCCAGAAAGAGAGGTCAAGGACAGATGCATCCGTGGAAGCTGACGACTGGGTTGTTGTAAGGGATATCGAAGGCACGGAGTTCACCGGCTATGAGACCACCGAAGATGATGTACTGATCACAAGATACAGGAAAATCAGGCTTAAAGGAAGGGATGCATGGCATATCATCCTCAACAAGACTCCCTTCTATGCAGAGTCCGGCGGACAGGCAGGAGATTCCGGAATGCTGGTCTCAGCCGGCGAAAGTATCGAAATAAGGGAGACAATAAAAGAGAACAACCTTATAATACATATAGCGGATAAAAGAGCCTCCTTTCCTGAAAAACCTTTCAGGGCGGTCGTGGATAGGGAGAAGCGTCTTATGACAGCCAATAACCACACTGCAACACACCTTCTTCATTATGCCCTGCGGGAAGTGCTGGGCAAACATGTTGAGCAGAAAGGGTCTCTTGTTACTCATGAGCGACTCAGGTTTGACTTCAGCCATTTCAGCAAACCGACCAGGGAGGAACTTGAAAGGGTCGAAGAACTGGTTAACAGGCTGGTGAGGGAAAACCACGGCAGCAGGGTTGCAGACAACCTTCCCATGGAAGATGCAAAGGCAATGGGAGCCATATCTCTTTTCGGAGAGAAATACGGTGAGAGGGTCAGGGTGGTCGGGTTCGGCGATTCGGTGGAATTGTGCGGAGGCACCCATGTTAAGAGCACAGGATCGATCGGCATCGTCAAGATTGTATCCGAGATGGCCATTGCGGCCGGCATCAGGAGGATTGAGGCCGTAACAGCTGAGAAAGCTGAAGAGTATATAAATGATAAACTCTCATTGCTGCATGAGACTGCAGCCCTGCTAAAAAGCTCCGGCAACATCAGGGAGAGTGTCGAAAAAGTTCTGGCAGAGAACAGTGCCCTGAAGAAGAGCATCGAGAAATGCCAGATGAAAATGACCGAAATTTCAATTAAGGCGCTTGAGGAAAACGCAGATACAATCAATGATATCCGTTTTATTGCCGGAAGAATGGAGAGCGATTCGGCAGATTTCCTGAAGAACATCGCATTCAGGATAAGAGCTTCTTCAGACAATACCGTACTGGTTCTGGGCTCTGAAACCGGAAGCAAGGCTAATCTGCTCGTTATGGTCAGCGACAGGCTGGTGAAGGAAAGAAACCTGAGTGCCGTTAATATTATACGGGAGATTGCAGCGGAGATCAAAGGGGGCGGCGGAGGTCAGCCATTCCTTGCAACTGCCGGCGGAACGGATACCGGTGGTATCGACAGGGCACTCAGCAAAGCCGGAGAGTACCTCAGGAATTTATGACCAGGATGAAAATGTCGTTTTCCAAACCATATCAGCTATTTCTGGCGGGAAGTCTGCTCCTGATATGCTCCTGCACCCCCGAAGCATGCTTTGAAGAGACAAACGCATTCCTGAAAGCCTCCTTTTACATCAACGAAACAGGTAAGTATCAGGCCCCCGACTCGGTCACTCTTTTCGGAGAAGGGATGGAAGCTGCACCTTTATATGTAAAGGCCCGGAATGTTCAGCCTGCGTTGTTCCCGCTGGATGCCTCAGCCGCAAGCTGCACATTCATCATCAGAATAAACGGAGTGACCGATACAATAAGAATCGTATACACGAGCCGTCCGGCACTCGTTTCAAAAGAGTGCGGCTACACTTTTTACCATACAGTGGGGGACATATCCGCTACAAGAAATATAATAGACAACATAATAATAAGGAACAGGAATATAACCACCGTTAATGAGGAGAATATCCGCATTTTTTATTAGCATTCTGCTTCTGGCATCAGGTCATCTGAAGGGACAGGATAGTATCCTTATTCCCCTGAAGCTGAGTGCCGGATTTGATATTTCAGGGCCTGTTATCTTCATGATCGACAGGAACAACCTGAATGTGGAAGGATTCTTCTCAGCCGACCGCAACGAAAAGATGTCGTATGTAATTGAAGGAGGATATTCCAGGTCTGAATACAGCCAGCACAACTACGACTTTAAGGCTGGTGGAATTTACTTAAGGGCAGGTGTTGACTTTAACATCCTTCAGCCTGAAATATCACGTGGCAAATACAGGGCAGGCGTCGGCCTCAGGTACGGTGCAAGCCTCTACAACACTGAAACACCCTCGCTCAGTTACGAGAATTACTGGGGCACGGTAACCTCTTCTGTACCGGCAGCAAACAAGCTGGGACATTTTTTTGAGGTTGTTCCGGGTGTGCGGACAGAACTCTTCCGGAATATAAGCATCGGCTGGAGTGTCCGGCTCAGGTTACTGCTCTCTGCGGGTACCGGAAAGGAATTGCGTCCGGTTTACATGCCCGGCTTCGGCAATGCCTCAAGAACGGGGACAGCTGGTTTCGGCTATTTCCTCGTGTGGAATATCCCCTATAAAAGCAAAATGGTCGCCATCAAAAAAGAAGAGCCCGAGGAGGAAGATATTGAGTGATTGAGCAAGTATTGAGCGGTTACCTCAACGGCGGCTGAAAAGGAGCAAACCGAGGAAGACGAGTAATCCGTTGACAAGAAGGAGCTCGAATCCGAACCTGTAGCCGTTGAAAAGCACTTCCGAGTAACGGTTAAGGAAGAAACAGATCAGCGGTGAAGATATCGCGATCACAGGCGTTAAGCCATCCCTTACCTTTCTTCTTGTAAACAATCCAAAGGCGAAGAGCCCAAGCAGGGGGCCATAGGTGTAGCCGGCAAGCGACAATAGCTTGTCAATCACTGCTGTATTGCTCAGAGTTTTAAATAACATGATACTGATAAGAAAGATGGTTCCGGTAATCACATGAACCAGGTATCTGATCCTGGTCCTGGCAGATTCCGGCAGTTCGTTCCTTTTATCGAGTTCAAGGAAATCGATGCTCACAGATGTTGTCAGCGATGTAAGGGCACCATCGACGCTGGAAAATGCAGCTGAGATGAGCCCGATGAAAAATACAATACCCGCAACCGGGCCAAGGTAATTAAAGACAATTACCGGGAATAGTTCATCTGTCGATCCCACCTGAACATTCATTTTTTGAGCATAAATAACCAGCAAAGCACCAAGGCAGAGAAACATGAAGTTCACAATCACAAGTATTCCGCTGAAAGCGAACATGTTCTTCTGTGCTTCCCTTATATTTCTGCAGCTCAGGTTTTTCTGCATCATCTCCTGGTCAAGGCCGGTCATCACGATAGTTATAAAGACTCCGCTCAGGAACTGTTTAAGATAGAACCTCTCATGCTGCCAGTCGACTATAAACATCCCTGAAATACTCCTGTCGGAGATCCCTGCCACAACATCGCCAAATGAAAACCTGAGTCCGCGGCTGATAAAGATGATGGAGATAACCACGGCAAGCAGCATGAAAGTTGTCTGAAGGGTGTCAGTCCAGACTATCGTTCTGATCCCTCCCCTGAATGTATAAAGTATGATCAGAATGATGAATAGAAGTGCATTTACCACAAAGGGGATATTCCATGCATCAAAGATGAATATCTGTAATACATTAATCACCAGAAACATACGCAAAGAAACACCTAGCATCCTTGAAATGATAAAGAATCCGGCCCCGGTCCTGTGCGACCAGGAACCGAAGCGCCTGCCGAGGTAAGCATAGATCGACGTGAGGTTAAGCCTGTAATAGAGAGGCATCAGGACAAGAGCTATTACCACGTACCCGAAGAAATAGCCGAACACCACCACCATATAACTGAACTGGGTCTCCTTCACCCATCCCGGCACCGACATGAAAGTAACTCCCGACAGCGTCGCTCCTATCATACCCCAGGCGACCGCGAACCACGGAGATATCCTGTTGCCCGTATAGAATGACTGGCTGTCGGCCCGGCGTGTTGTCATCCATGTTACAAGGAAGAGCAACGCCGTGTAGGTGATGAAAATAGCTGAAAGGACCAATGGTGACATATCCGGGCAATAATCTGCAAGATTAGTAAAATGAAAGCAGTACAAAAAATTCCCGGTCAATTAGTTTAAAGGCAATAATTGAATTATTTTTGCGATAAATCGTCTTTTATGAGTTTCAGCGAGTATCCGTCGCGATTGCTTGAGAATGCCGTAACCGAGTTTGCTTCACTTCCCGGAATAGGAAGGAAGACGGCATTCCGCCTTGTGATGAACCTTCTCAGAAGGGACCCGGGTGAAGTACGGAGGTTCGGGGAAACCATCACAAGGCTGCACGAGGAGATCCATTACTGCAGGATCTGCAACAGCATATCCGACAGCGGGATATGCAGGATCTGCAGTGATGAAAAAAGGGACAGGTCGATGGTTTGCGTTGTTGAGAACATCCAGGATGTAATGGCCATTGAGAATACGCGCCAGTTCAGGGGATTGTATCACGTGCTGGGGGGCATAATTTCTCCTGTCGACGGTGTGGGTCCGTCGGACCTTAAGATAGATCACCTGGAGGAGAAGGTCAGGGAGGGAGGAATAAAGGAGGTAATTCTGGCCCTCAGCACCACCATGGAAGGGGACACCACCAATTTTTACCTTTACAGGAGGCTGAGCAAGTACAATATACTCCTGACGACCCTTGCCCGGGGAGTAGCAGTGGGCGATGAGCTTGAATACACTGATGAGATAACGCTCGGCAGGGCTATCAACAACCGTAATCCCTACCAGCAGGCGCAGAATGCATAAACATATCACGTTCCCGGTTGTTATCTGATTAGAACAAACCAGTAAAAATTCAGTTATGGCAAGGATGAACATTATTCTGCCAGCCATGGGCGAAGGAGTGATCGAAGCAACCATCATTAAATGGCTTGTTAAAGAGGGCGCGCAGGTAAAGGAAGAGGATCCCATCGTGGAAGTTGCGACCGACAAGGTCGATTCAGAGATCCCTTCGCCTGCCGATGGCACCATTGTTTCAATTACCCTTACGGAAGGATCTGTGGCAAAAGTCGGAGAAACGATTGCAGTGATAGAAACCGAAATCAGGGAGGTACCCGGTTCTGAAGCAAGGATTGAAAAAGAGGTTGAGAGGATAAGGGAAACCATCGACGTGATAAAACAGGAGAAGAAAGATGTTGAATCTGTCTCCCGTGAGATGAAAAGCAGGACACCCCTTGGTAAATTTCTTTCACCGCTCGTAAGAAGCATAGCTGCAAGCGAGGGTATAAGCTACTCTGATCTTGACAGGCTGAGCGGGTCAGGTATGGACGGGAGGATAACGAAAGATGATATCCTGAAGCTCCTTGAGGAGAGGAAGAGAGAAGCGGAGCCCGCAAGGAAGGATGAAGCTGCCGCACCGGCTCCTGAGACCACCACCGGAGGCGATGTCGTAGTTGAGATGGACAGGGTCAGGAAACTGATAGCCGAACATATGGTGATGTCGAAGCGAACATCACCACACGTCACTTCTTTCATCGATGCCGATGTCACAAGGGTGGTCAACTGGAGGAACAGTGTGAAGGATAAGTTCCTTGAATCAGAAGGTCAGAAGCTTACGCTTACTCCGATATTCATCGACGCGACCGCAAGGGCGCTGAACGATTTTCCGGCAATAAACGTATCAGTCGACGGGGACAAGATAATATACAGAAAAAATGTAAACATCGGGATGGCCACCGCGCTTCCAGACGGCAACCTGATTGTGCCGGTCATCAGGAATGCCAACGAAAAGAACCTTAAAGGGATTGCCAGGGCTGTAAACGATCTTGCCGCCAGGGCAAGGAACAACAAGCTGAAGCCCGACGAGATAACAGGAGGCACATTTACATTAACCAATTTCGGATCGTACAACAACCTGGCGGGCACACCGATCATCAACCAGCCGCAGGCGGCAATACTCGGAACGGGGGCTGTGAGAAAAATGCCGGCAGTTATTGAGACTCCTGAAGGGGATGTAATTGCCATCAGGCAGATAATGATACTGGCTCTCAGTTACGATCACAGGGTTATAGACGGGGCCCTGGCAGGTAAATTCCTGAACAGGCTGAAGGAGATCCTGGAGAACTATAATCCTGACTCCTGATTTCCCTGAAATTGTTTTCTTCAATTTTCATCAGGCTGCTTCCGGGCTAAAATTATTTAGTTTGGTTATAATATGGTATGCCCTGATCAATCTTCTGCTTTTTTTTCTTAAATTTGGATACTTAAATCTTCAGCGATGATGAGAAAAGTTGTCTGCCTGTCTGTTATAGTGTCTCTTACACTTGCAATACAGGCACAGCCTCTGACCAATCCACAGGATACCTTCCTTGACGCCGAGTACTTTTTCATGCGCGAATCGTTTGCTGATGCGCTGCCTCTTTACCTGGGACTCTATGAAATGTTTCCCGACAATTACAATCTTGCCTACAGGATTGGCGCATGCTATCTCCACACTCCCGGCAAAAAGAACCTATCAATTGAATGGCTCGAGACAGCGGTAAAAAACATGTCGGCTATCCACCGGGAGGGAACACTGAACCATAAGGCTGCACCATACGAGGCGCTCTATGACCTTGGCAAAGCCTACAGGATCAATTACAGGTTTGAGAAAGCGATCGAGGCCTATGAAAGATACTTCGACACTCTTCTGCCCGAAGATACCGAGAACATAAATTTCATAAAGAATGAAATCAGGGTGTGCCGCGGAGCAAGAGAGCTGATGTCCAGGCCCGTTTCTTTCAGGGAAGAGAACCTGGGCCCTCTGTTCAATACTGATAATGAAGACTTTAACCCTGTTATCTCTGCCGATGGAAAATCATTTGCCTATATGGTTTCGATGAAATTCTACGATGCAATAATGTTTTCAAGACTCATCGGAGGAAAATGGAGCGTGCCGGTTAATATAACCCCCGAGGTCCAGTCCGACGGAAACCATTTCATCTCGTGCCTCTCAGCCGACGGGAAGATGCTCTTCCTCTCAAAGCATGAAAACGATAACAGCGACATCTATGTCAGCACGTTCGACGGCAATAAATGGAGCAGATGCACCCGGCTGAACAGGAACATCAATACAAGGTACTGGGAGTCGCACGCATTCATTTCCGACGACGGCACCAAACTCATCTTTGCTTCTGACAGGCCTGGAGGCTTCGGAGGACTCGATCTCTATATATCTCATAAACAGGGTGGTGACTGGGGGCCCCCGGTTAACCTGGGACCTGAAATAAACACCGGGTTCAATGAAGACAGGCCTTTCCTTGTCAACAATGGAAGGACCCTCTTTTTCAGTTCGCAGGGGCATGAGAATATTGGAGGGTACGACATATTCAGGTCGGAGTTACAGCCCAATAACCTCTGGAGCAGGCCGCAAAACATTGGTTACCCGATCAATAATCCCGACGACAATTTCTTCTTCATGCCTGTCGGGAACGGTTCTTCGGGCTACTATTCAATATACAAGGAGTATGCCGGATCGGGGGGAGAGGACATATATAAGATCACTTTTCCGGAAAAATAGCCCTACTGACTGTAAAATTGTTCTTAAAAGTGTTTTATATTTGTTAAAATGACAATACACAGAGTGAAGACATTCAGGTTCCGTCTGCCGCTGGCCATAATGCTTTTTCTTATCTCTGCGGCTCTGACTGCACAGTCCAAAAGCGAGATGAGAAAGATTTTCGCCAAAGCTGAATCCCATTTCCTTTTCGAGGAGTACGACCTTGCCAATCAGCTTTATCTCCTTCTGGAGACACCTGATAATTTCAACCTGAAGTATAAGATCGGAACCTGCTACCTGAACATCGCCGATGAGGAGGAG
>CAYRQY010000095.1:0-8904 GCA_964426435.1 uncultured Rikenellaceae bacterium
GGTTTGAGGCCCAGAAGAAATGGACCTACGATAAAGGGTGCCCCGATGGTGTTTTTCGGCCGTTCAACATCGATGCAAAAATCAATGCTGCATACATTGTAATCGGACTGCTTTACGGGAACGGCGATTTCGGAGCAACGGTTGATATAAGTACCAGGTGCGGGTACGATTCGGACTGCAATCCGGCCAATGCTGCCGGAATACTCGGAACCATGATCGGGTACAGCAGGATACCCGGTTACTGGAAACAGGGGATCGACAAGGTGGAAGATATGGATTTCCAATATACTGATATGTCACTTAATAAAGTCTATGGGATTGGTTTCCGTCATGCATCGGAATTGATAAAAAGAAACGGAGGAAATGAGGATGGTGACGATTTCCTGATAAAATACCAGGTACCCGGAGCCGTTCCGCTTGAAATTGCATTTGAAGGACTATACCCCACCGAAAGGAGAAGAGTGGGAAGATCTCTGTCAGGAAGAAATCCTGAGATTTCCGTAGAAATGGAAGGATGCGGGTACATCCTTACCGGCAGGGCCGTGAAAGAAGCACAGTTACCGGATGCTGTTCTGGAAGTGGATGTATATGCAGACGACCAGCTGGTTGAAACTGTAAAAATGCCGACTCTGTCACTCATCAGGAGGCTCGAGGTGGCATGGAAATACGATCTTCCCGAAGGAAAACACACCATTACACTTAAAGCCCGCAACATACCTGAGGGATACAGGGTCGACACAGGAGATCTGCTGGTCTATTCAACCAATGATCCGGGTACCAGGGTCTATTTTAAATGATCGGATGACCACCACAGATACGCCTTAATCAAAGCTGTTCCTCATTCAGGGCCCGGTCAGGAAATGGTCTGCAATTCGGTTAAAAATATTATTTTTGTTGCTCCAATACTATACTGTCAATGAGTCTGCTGTCAAACCTTAATCCTGCCCCTGTCTGGACCTATTTCGAGGAGATCTGCAGGATACCCCGCCTGAGTAAAAATGAGGAAAAGATCCGCAAATATCTCCTCAGCTTTGCGAAAAAAAATAACCTTGAATCAAAGGAGGATAAGGCCGGAAACATACTGATTACCAAACCTCCATACCCCGGAATGGAAAACAGGAAAACCGTGATTCTCCAGAGCCATATGGATATGGTCGGTGAAAAAGACTCTGACCACCCCCACAACTGGCTCAAAGATCCGATCATTCCGGTTATTGACGGCGGCTGGGTATTGGCCTCCGGAACCACACTGGGAGCGGATGACGGGATCGGTATGGCTGCCCAGCTTGCAATACTGTCCGACAGAACACTGAGGTCCGGCAGGATTGAAGCCCTCTTTACCGCTGACGAGGAGACGGGTATGACAGGAGCTGCAAATCTCGATCCTGGCTTTTTTGAAGGAAGAATACTGCTGAACCTCGACTCAGAAGACGAAGGGATACTCTTCATTGGTTGTGCGGGAGGAATGGATACGACAGGTGTATTGAAATACAAAACTGTTCCGGCGGCAAATAGATCATCAGCTTTTGAGATATCGATAACCGGTCTGCATGGAGGGCATTCCGGGGATGAAATACACAAGGGGTACGCCAATTCCATTAAATTAATGAACAGGCTTTTACGGGAGCTTGCAGCCAGTCACAATATTTCAGTAGCAAGGTTTGACGGAGGAAATCTCCGCAATGCCATTCCCCGTGAGGCATTTGCCGTAATTGTTTTCGGGGAGGGATTTTCTGACGATGTAAGGGCATCTGTTGACAGCTTCCAGACAACCGTTGCAGAAGAATACGGCCCGGTGGAGAAAGACATGAAAATATCCATAAGAGTAATGGATCCCCCATCCCATGTTATGGAAAAAGAAGCACAGGAAAAATTCCTCGATGTACTGGCCTGCTGTCCGCACGGAGTTATTGCCTGGTCGAAAGAGATGGAGGATCTTGTTGAGACATCCACAAACCTGGCATCTGTAAGATTTGATGCGGACAACACCATTAAGATTGTGACAACCCAGAGAAGCTCCCTGGAGTCAGCCAAGAAAAATGCTTCAGAATCGGTTGCAGCTTGCCTGAAGCTGGCAGGAGTGACTGTAAACCAGTCAGAGGGGTATCCTGGCTGGAAACCCAGCCTGAAATCAGAAATACTGAGGATCACCCGCGAATCGTACAGGAGGCTTTTCGGGAAGGAACCTCTTGTGAGGGCAATTCATGCAGGACTTGAATGCGGACTGATCTACAGGAAGTTTGAAGGCATCGATATGATATCCTTCGGACCCACCATAAGGGGTGCTCATACCCCCGAAGAGAAGATCGAGACAGCCACCGTTCAGATGTTCTGGGATCTGCTGACCGATATTCTGAGAAATATTCCTGAAGCAGAATGAAGTAAAGTCCCCGCAGAGAACTGATTATTCGTCTGTTTCCTCAAACTCTTCCTTTCCGACGCCACAGAGCGGACAAACATAATCATCGGGGAGCTCACTGAAAGGTGTTCCGGGTTCTATTCCTGCTTCAGGCTCACCTTCATACGGATCGTAAATATATCCGCAAACGATACATTGATACTTCTTCATTCTTCTATGGAGTTTTTATTACAATATCTGCCTCTTTGCACGGTCTTCACAAAACTCGATCAGAACACCATGGGTTGACTTCGGATGAAGGAACGCTATATCCAGACCTTCAGCTCCCTTCCTCGGTTTTGAATCAATAAGGTTTATGCCCTTCTCCCCTGCCCTGGCAAGCTGTTCCTCAATATTTTTTACCGCAAAAGCGATATGGTGAATGCCCTCTCCTCTTTTTTCAATAAACCTGCCTATCGGCCCTTCGGGATCGGTCGACTCCAGGAGCTCTATTTTTGTCTGGCCGATCATGAAGAAAGCCGTTTTCACCTTCTGATCCGGGACCTCCTCAATAGAGTAGCATTCCAGGCCAAGTACCTTCTCGTAAAAGTCTATTGCACCGGCAAGGTCCCTTACAGCGATACCGATATGTTCAATATGTGTCGGATTCATTTATTTACAATAATTAAGAGGATTGTAACTAATCAGTACTTAAAGTGAGCCAGAGTTTGGAGTGCCTAAAGTTAAAAAAATAGATGTTATTAACATTAGGTTTATTGAAATTAACATTTGCGGTTTTCATAGCAAATACTTTTTTTGCAAAAAGGACACATATTAAAAAAAGATCGTATTAGTATTTGATAAATAAGCGATTGCGTTCTTTGCCGCCATCCAAAGACGAGAACATTCCGCAACGGACTAATAGTCTTCGCGGGCGAAGTGGTCGTAAACCGGGAGGACAACCGGGACATGCCAGATTCTCAGAAGGGGAACTCTTCCGGTGCGCTGATTTCAGCTTCCTTTATAACAGGTTTCTCAGCGGCAACGTGGATTGGATTGCCGTCAACATAGATGGCCTTATATGGCACTGTAGGGCATGCATACTCGCAGTGTCCGCATCCGATGCATATGTCGGCATTTGTTTCAGGAATAAGAAGGTTACCCTCGTATGGCACCATATAAACAGCTTTGGTCGGGCAAGCTTCAGAGCATGCACCGCAGGCTGTTTTTTCAGTTTTGACTATACAATTATCCTTTATGAAATATACCTTACCGAGCTGAGTCAGTTTCTTGGCTTCCAGTTCAAGGGGTTTAAGGGCATATGTTGGACATATTTCCGTACACCTTGTGCAGTTAAACATGCAGAAGCTTTTATGGAAATCCATTACAGGCTGCATGATCCAGGCAAGTCCGTATTGCCTGATCGACGGTACCAGCACCTGGTTGGGGCAGGTTGTTATGCAGAGTGAGCATGCGGTACAGTGTTTATTGAACTCTTCAATCGATCCCGCACCCGGAGGGGCTACCGGCCAGTTCTTTTCCTCCCTTACAGTTGTGGCTTTATGCTCTGCGGGAGTTTTATCCTGAGCTCTTGCTAATCCCCCGTAACCAGCCAGCCCCAGGAGGGCTCCGGTTATTACTTTTCTTCTGGCCTCGTCGGTTTTGTGCTCCTTGCGGCTGCCCATCCTCACAATGCCATATGAAAGAGCCTTGTCGGGGCATGTTTTTATACAGTTGAAACAATCGACACAGCGGCTGTTGTCAATGTCCTGCTTAAGGAAATCGATGCACGACGACTTGCAGACTATTGCACATCTCCCGCAACGCGTGCATTTGTTCTCCTCAAAACGCACCCTGAATATTGCTATCTTGGAGAAAAGACCAAGGAGAGTGCCGACCGGACAAACCATATTGCAGTAAAGTCGTCCTTTTGTGAGGGAGAGGGTTCCCACCAGTATGAAGAATGCTGCAGGGATTGCATACGAGACCAGCTGCCAGCCCTCAATCTTAACGTGATGAAGGGAGTAATTGTCAAGCCTGGCAAGAACACCTGCCGCAAAATTATTCAGCAGCATCACCACGGGCTTTGCAAAGTATGTGGTGAATCTTCCGAAAATACTGTATGGATCGAGCAGGGTCAGCAGATATATTCCCCAGATCAGTGTTACACCCAGTGTTATAGCAAGCAGGGAATACCTTATTACCGTATGAGGCCGTTTGTATCCGTAACGCCTGAATTTCTTCCTGATACGTCCTCCAATCCTGCTGAAAAGATCCTGTCCGATACCCAGGGGACACAGGAAGGAGCAGTATGAGCGTCCGGTAAGAAGAGTAAGCAGGAGAACAACAATGAAACCGCCGGCGGCGAGCGTTCCGATGTGCGTGAACTTAATTGCCGAGGGTATAAACTGCAGCCACACCAGCAGGTTTATATAGTTTTCAGGTATCATGTACCTGAAATCGGTGAATACCAGCAAAAAACAAATCAGAACAATCGCTGAGAATACTATGCGAAAAGTCCGCAGGAATGAAGACGTCATTAATAGTTACATTTTAATTCTCCGGATATTCAGGCTCTCGAGCTTCATATTTCCCAGCCCTGTCTTGTGGGCTATCGGAATATAATCGATCTTTTCGGGTTCAAGCCCCAGCATTCTTGCTGCAGCAGCATCTCCTGCAACCCAGTCGGCTGTAAGTATCTGCGACTTCATCTGGACGACATCCTCTTTTGAAACACCTTTGGGGCCATTTTTTACCATCACGTTAAAGCAATCGACAACATTCAGCACCGGTTTCTTTTCATAAAGGGCATAGTCAGCAATGCATTGATGCAGATCGTTGGCATGCCACCATCCGCGGTCCCAAACGATTCCCATCGTGTTCTTAAGGCATGCTGTCATCCTGGTCGAATTATGGTCCTTAAGAACAGGAACGTTTATCCAGACATCCGTTTCGAGCAGCAACTGGTGAACCTTTGTTCTTTTAAGCTTCACTCCGTTCGGTATCTCAATCTGCTGGTAATAGTTCTCAGTGTTGCCAGGCAGAACTCTTGCCCCCGCCGCTTTGGCCGCCCGCTCTATACCTGAATTCCTGTAGGTATTTACCCAGTTGTCGCATGTATGGTCAAAAACATAGACCTCTTTCGCTCCCGCCCTGATGCAGTGCTCAATAATACGCCTTACGAGCAGCGGGTTTGTATTGGCGGCCAGGTCAGGTATAACATCCCAGCCTATATTGGGTTTGATCAGAACCTTCTGTCCCTTCCTTACAAAGGTACCCATGCCTCCCAGCTCCTGGATACCAAGGTCAAACATTGCATCGGGATTTCCTCCCATAACAGCAACAAGATCATATTTCTCCGTTGATGATACTGGTGCTCCGAGTACCTTTTCATAACCTCCCAGAGATATGGCCGCTCCTGCAGCAATCCCGGCCCCGGCTGATGTTCTTATAAAATCCCTTCTCTTCATTTTTTGCAGAAAATAGTGATTGACAAGAAATAAGGGGCGAAAGATACGACATTTTTTGTTATTTCGGAAATGAGGTTAAATTGTATCTTAGCGCGGTGAGACTGATTGAAGGATAATAGAAATGCAATTTAACAATCTGTAGTCACATTTGTTTCTTTATCAAACGAATATTTTTTACAATGAAGGTTTTATACTATGACTGTTTTTCAGGGATAAGCGGGGACATGAACCTGGGTGCAATGATCGACCTTGGGGTGAGTACTGATTTCCTGATTGGTGAACTTAACAAACTTCACCTGCACGGATGGGAACTTGTGGCTGAAAGGGATCAGAGACATGGTATTACCGGCACAAAGGTTACCGTAAGGCAGACACGACATGAGCATCATCACAGGCACCTGTCGGATATTGAAAAAATTATAAGAGGTTCACATCTCGATGACCGGACCAGGGAGCTCAGCCTGAAAATATTCATGAAGGTCGCAGAAGCTGAGGCTAAAGTCCATGGCATGCCAATTTCGAAGGTCCATTTTCATGAAGTTGGAGCAGTCGATTCAATAGTCGACATAGTGGGCGCTGCCATCTGTTTCAATGCGCTGGGTGTCGGTCAGGTGCACGTTTCTCCGGTGGAACTCGGAGGGGGACTCGTGAAATGTGACCACGGAATGCTCCCTGTTCCGGCTCCCGCCACAGCTGAAATAATTAAGGGAATACCTGTAAGAAAAGGCGGAGTCGGTTTCGAGGCCACAACTCCCACCGGAGCAGCCATCATCGCTGCCCTGGGCACCCATTTCGGCGGGAACCACGTATACGAGATAGAAAAAACTGCCTACGGCATCGGACACAAGGAAAACCCTGACGTGCCGAATGTTCTGAGAGTATTCACCGGGAAGGTAACCGGTGAGACAACGACAGGCCACGATGCCGTTCTTGTTGAATGCAATATTGATGATATGAATCCCGAGTTCTGGGACTATATTTCGGAACGACTCTTCAAGGCAGGAGCTTCCGATGTATTCCTGTCAGACATCATTATGAAAAAGAGCCGGCCGGGAATAAAACTGAGTGTCATCTGCGAACCCGGGTCGCTCGATATTGTGAAGGAGATCATCTTTACCGAATCAACCTCGATAGGTATCCGTACATTTTTCTTCAGAAAAGAGACTCTCGCACGAAAGCTCGGGACCATCGACACTGTTTATGGCAAGGTAAATATAAAGCAGGCATTTCTCAAGGGAAGGGAAGTCTCCTGTAAACCCGAATATGAAGATTGCAAACGCATTGCCGCAGAGAGAGGAATACCCGTCAAGGAAGTATGGAACACAATTATGTCGCAACTCTCCGGCAGGAATACCTGAAAACAATGAATAAAAAAATCAAAAACCTTAACAAAATCCTGAAGGAGCTTGACTCTTTTATTGTTGCCTTCTCCGGCGGAGTGGACAGTACATTTCTTCTGCATCATGCCCGCACAATAAAAATACCTGGTCTTAAAGGAATTACTATCAGAACCCCTTATATTCATGTTCACGAAATAGAGGAAGCAGTCAGGTTTGCCGCAGAAAGAAAAATACCTCATGAGGTAATAGATCTGACGATTCCGGAAGAGGTTATTATGAATCCCGACGACAGGTGCTACCTCTGTAAAAAGGTGCTGTTCACAACATTGTCAGAGTATGCCATGAAAAATGGATACAGGTACGTTACTGACGGCACAAATGCAGAGGATGTTTACGAATACCGGCCCGGCCTCAGGGCGCTCCGGGAACTTGGAATAAGGAGCCCGCTGATGGAGGCAGGTCTTACCAAACAGGATATAAGGGAAATTGCCAGGAATGAGGGACTCAGAATCTGGGACAAACCGGCAAACGCCTGTCTGCTTACAAGACTGCCCCATAATGTAGAGGTGGAAGAGGTTACCCTGAGGATGGTGGAAGAAGCTGAAAACATGCTGATGGAAAAGGGTTGCCCCGGGGTGCGGGTCCGGGTGCACGGTAATCTGGCACGAATTGAGTGCCTTCCGGGTTTTATGGAAAAAATCGTCATCCATCCCGGGAAGGAACAAATAATAGAAAACCTCAAAAGAATCGGATTCAGATTTGTAACTTTGGATCTTGAAGGATACAAGAAAAGCAATCCGGATAATACAATCAGACAGACATGACATTAAAGGAACTGGAAAACCTCCTGACTGAGGTTAAAAACGGGGAAAGAAGCATCGGGGATGCCCTCGAACAGCTTAAGAATTTTCCCTATACGGAACTGGGTTACGCAAAAATAGATCATCACAGGGAGATAAGAACAGGTTATCCCGAAATAGTATATTGCTCAGGGAAGACCATTGAACAGGTTAAAGGAATCTTCGCCATTATGGCAGCCCGAGAAAATAACATCATCGGTACAAGGGCGACCGATGAGATGTACCGGGCAGTAAGTGAATCTGAACCTTCTGCGGTATGGTACCGCGAAGCCAGGATAATCAGCATACAGAAGAAGAAGCCGGAAACACCTGCAACCAGGATCGCCGTCATAACAGCCGGCACATCGGATATACCTGTTGCCGAGGAAGCTGCAGTAACTGCAGAACTCCTCGGAAACAGTGTCCTCAGGATATACGATGCCGGGGTGGCCGGTATACACAGGCTGGTGGATAAACTGCCTGAGATAAAAAGCTGCCGTGTAGTTGTTGTGATCGCAGGAATGGAAGGCGCTCTTGCCAGTGTGGTTGGAGGACTGATAGACAAACCCGTTATTGCTGTACCGACAAGCGTGGGATACGGTGCCAGTTTCGGAGGCATATCAGCACTTCTGGCAATGCTCACCAGTTGTGCCGCGGGAGTTACCGTAGTCAATATTGACAACGGATTCGGCGCAGGATTCTCTGCCAGCATGATAAACAGAATGACATGATCTGGTGATATGATAACCGGAACTATCCTGTTGTCAACTGCTTACCTTCCTCCTGTTGAATACTTCTCCCTGATGACAGGCGCGGGAAGGGTAATTATTGAAAACGAGGAGAATTACGTAAAACAGACCTGGAGAAACAGATGCAGGATACTCTCTTCGAACGGTCCCCTGACTCTGTCAGTCCCG
>CAYRQY010000096.1:0-8820 GCA_964426435.1 uncultured Rikenellaceae bacterium
TCAAAGGCAGAGTGCAGAGGATCCGGGCAGAATGGCTTGAATTTAGGATTATCAGTCTGGAAGACTGCCTGGCAGAATTTACCTTTTGCAAAATAGGTATTGAACCAGTCCTTTGACTTGTCATGTGCGAATGCCTGATCGAGTGCCTCTTTTGCCTTGTCCAGGACACCCTGATCGATGTAGCTCAGAGCTGCGGTAACTTTTCCTCTTTGAGCCATTGCTCCTAAAGAGATGGTGACTGCAATAACCAGCAATAAAAACTTTTTCATGATTATGATTCTCTTTTTAATTAATGTATCAATAAAAATTTCGCCAAATTTAAGCAATACTTGTTAAACTTCAAATTCTTTGCCATTTTCCTCGGGATTACCTTCATTTTCTCCGCCGATTTCATTCCCCGGATCCTCAGCTTCCTCATTTACAAGCACACAGGCCACCGAAGCAATGATATCGTTTTCCTTCAGATTGATAAGCCTGACACCCTGAGTTGCCCTTCCCATCACCCTCAGTGCGGAAACAGGGCTTCGAAGGATATTGCCAAACTGCGTTATTATCATCAGATCGTGGTTATCAGTAACATCCTTTAGGGCAATAAGGGAACCTGTTTTTTCAGTTATATTGATTGTTTTAACACCCTTGCCACCCCTGTTGGTGGTTCTGTACTCATCGATATCTGATCTTTTGCCGTATCCTTTTTCTGCCACAACAAGGATATCTTTCTCCTTATTTTCGACAGTTACCATCCCAACCACGAAATCGGTCTTCTCGCTGGCAAGCTTGATTCCCCGAACGCCTGACGCTGTTCGTCCCATCGGCCTTACAGCCTCTTCCGGGAAACGAATGGCGCGGCCCGACTTCACTGCAAGCATGATCTGATGGTTCCCGTTGGTGAGCCTGGCCTCCAGCAGTTCATCACCATCCCTTACAGTGATGGCGTTAACGCCATTCACCCTTGGTCTTGAATAGGCTTCCAGCGATGTCTTCTTAATGATTCCCTTCTTGGTGCAGAGAACGATGAAATTATTGTTGATATAATCCGGGTCGCTGAGATTCCTTACATTAATGAATGCACGGACACTGTCGTCAGGTTCAATGCTTATAAGGTTCTGCATGGCTCTGCCCTTCGAGGTTCTGGACCCTTCAGGTATATTATATACCTTGAGCCAGTAGCACTTGCCGTTCCTTGTGAAGAAAAGCATGTTGTTGTGCATTGTGGCTATATAGAGGTGCTCTATGAAATCTTCTTCCCTTGTGGAACCTCCTCTAGACCCGGTTCCTCCCCTGTTTTGTCTTCTGAACTCTGAAAGAGGTGTTCTTTTTATGTACCCCATATGTGAGATGGTGATAACCATTTCATCATCGGCATAGAAATCTTCGGGATTGAATTCTCCTGCATTTGGAATAATCTCAGTTCTCCTCCTGTCCCCGTACTTCTCCTTTATCTCGGCAAGCTCATCCTTGATGATCTTCATCTGAAGCTCTAAGCTTTCAAGAACAGCCTTCAGATATCCGATGAGCTTCATAACCTCCTGATATTCAGATCTTAATTTATCCTGCTCAAGGCCTGTAAGCTGACGAAGCCGCATATCGACTATGGCCCGCGACTGCACTTCAGAAAGGCTGAACCTTTCCATAAGTCTTTCCCTGGCCTCGTCGGGGGTTCCCGACGACTTGATTATTGCGATAACCTCGTCGATGTTGTCGCTTGCTATTATAAGGCCTTCGAGGATGTGGGCCCTTTTTTCCGCCTGGTCCAGGTCAAACCTCGTTCTTCTTAACACAATTTCATGACGGTGCTTGACGAAGTGCTCGATCAGTTCCTTGGTGTTAAGAGTCTTCGGGCGCCCCTTCACGAGGGCTATGTTGTTGACATTGTATGATGTCTGGAACGATGAGAGTTTGTAAAGGTTGTTAAGCACGACATTTGCGCTTGCATCCTTTTTCAGTATGACGACTATCCGCATCCCGTTACGGTCCGATTCATCGTTGATATAGGAGATTCCCTCAAGTCTCTTTTCGTTGATAAGGTCGGCGATCTTCCTGATCATTTCCGCCTTGTTGACCATGTAGGGTATCTCTGTTACAATGATGCATTCCCTTCCTGAATGGGTAAGTTCGATTTCTGTTTTTGCCCGTATTATTATCCTGCCCCTTCCGGTCTCGCAGGCATCCCTGATACCCTGTTCCCCGTAAATGATCCCTCCTGTCGGAAAATCCGGACCCTTTATATACTTCAGCAGTTCGCCGGGTGTGATCTCATTGTTGTCGATGTACGCGATTGTTGCATCAATAATCTCAGAAAGGTTATGCGGCGGCATGTTCGTGGCCATTCCCACTGCTATTCCTGATGCCCCGTTCACAAGCAGGTTTGGTATGCGGGTAGGTAGAACAATGGGTTCTGTAAGTGAATCATCAAAATTGAGCTGGAAGTCGACAGTCTCCTTGTCTATATCAGCCAGCATCTCCTCGGCTATTTTCCTCAGCCTGGCTTCGGTATATCGCATGGCTGCCGGACTGTCGCCGTCGACTGATCCGAAGTTGCCCTGCCCGTCGACCAGCGGGTAACGGAGCGACCATTCCTGTGCCATCCTTACCATAGCCTCATAAACCGATGAGTCACCGTGCGGGTGATACTTTCCGAGCACCTCCCCCACTATCCTTGCAGATTTTTTGTATGGCCGGTTAGACATGACACCGAGCTCCGACATTCCGAACAAAACTCTCCTGTGCACCGGCTTAAGACCGTCCCTGACATCCGGCAACGCCCTCGACACAATAACAGACATTGAATAATCAATGTATGCCGACTTCATCTCCTCCTCGATGTTTACCTTGATGACTCTCTCTCTCTCCGACATAACAAACTAAAGATTAATTATATAGTTCTTCACAGACTTAAAAGTCTTTGGAAATACGAAAATAGTTATTATTTGCTTATTTTTAAGCTTTTAAAAGATTGACTTTTTAACATTAATTGTTTATAACTGGGCATGAAAATTGCCATATGTTAAATGTGTATGATTTAATTTTGAAGTTTATATTATCTGTACTTTTGTCCTGTTTTGTCTGACAAATTGGCCACTTACGGATAATTATACTATAAAAACAGAGGAGTAAGAAATGGATTCACAGTTTTCACAGAGGGTAAAAGATATTCTTGGATACAGCAAAGAGGAAGCTATACGCCTGGGCAACAGCCATATCAGTCCGGAACATCTTTTCCTGGGGATATTAAGGGATGGAGAAGGAGTTGCCGTGGAGATACTGATAAGCCAGGGTATTGATCTGCTGATGCTCAAGGGTTCGCTTGAAAAGAGCATAAGGGTCGAGAATCCCGTTCCGGTGGCTGATCATGAAGTCACACCGCTTCTCAGAAGCACGGAGAGGATACTTAAACTCGTCTATCTTGAAGCAAAAGCGCTTAAAAGTAATACAATAGATTCAGAGCACCTTTTGCTCGCGATCCTTAAGGACGAGAATGCCCTGGTAACAAGGTTCCTTTCAGAGATGGATGTGGATTATCAGTTGGTAAAAAGGGCGGTTGAAGCTGAATCCCCTTCATCAAAGGCTGACTATCCGCGTGATGAGGATGATGAGTCTCAGGGTTTTGGCGGTCAGGGTAAAGGCCAGCAGCCATTCCCTCCCTCCTCTTCCGCCAAGCCATCATCTGACACCCCGGTGCTTGACAATTTCGGGATTGATCTGACCAAGGCAGCAGAGGAAGGAAGGCTTGATCCCATTGTCGGACGCGAGAGGGAAATTGAGCGCCTTGCACAGATACTTTCGCGGAGAAAAAAGAACAATCCCGTGCTTATCGGTGAGCCTGGCGTCGGCAAATCAGCAATAGCCGAAGGTCTTGCACTTCGCATCACCAAGAAGAACGTCTCCAGGGTGCTTTTCAACAAGCGGGTGGTTGCACTCGACCTGGCTTCCATAGTGGCCGGTACCAAATACCGCGGGCAGTTTGAAGAGAGGATGAAAGCCATCCTGAATGAACTCTCCAAAAACGACAATATAATACTGTTCATCGACGAGATCCATACAATTGTCGGTGCCGGAGGAGCAACTGGATCGCTCGATGCCGCCAATATGCTTAAGCCTGCCCTGGCCAGGGGCGAGATACAGTGCATTGGAGCGACCACACTCGACGAATACCGTCAGCATATTGAGAAGGACGGGGCACTGGAAAGGAGATTCCAGAAAGTAATGGTTGAACCCACTTCAATAGATGAGACGATCCATATACTTCATAATATCAAGGAAAGGTACGAGGAGCACCATAATGTTATATACACTGATGACGCGATTGATGCCTGTGTAAAACTCACCAACAGGTATATTTCCGACAGGCATCTGCCCGACAAGGCGATTGACGCGCTCGATGAATCCGGTTCGCGGGTTCATATTTCCAATATCGTGGTGCCGGAGAAGATACTTACTCTTGAGCAGCAGCTTGAAGATACCAAGAAGGAGAAGATGCTGGCGGTCAGGAACCAGAATTTCGAAAAGGCTGCCAGCTTCCGAGACCGTGAGAAGGATCTGCTCGACCTTATCGATCAGGAGAAGAAGAAATGGGAAAAGGAGCTTGCGGTAAACCGCGAGACGGTCGATGCTGAAAAGGTGGCAGAGGTGGTTGCCATGATGACCGGTGTGCCAGTGCAGAGAATAGCTCAGACTGAGGGGACTCGCCTGCTTAAAATGGCCGACGAACTGGCCGGAAGCGTTATCGGTCAGGATGAGGCAATAAAGAGGGTTGTCAAGTCTATCCAGAGGAACAGGGCCGGTCTCAAGGATCCCAATAAACCTATTGGCACCTTTATCTTCCTTGGCCCGACCGGTGTCGGTAAAACCCAGCTGGCAAAGGTTCTCGCAAAATTCCTTTTCGATACTACCGACAATCTTATAAGGATCGACATGAGCGAATACATGGAAAAGTTTTCCGTCTCACGGCTCGTCGGAGCTCCTCCCGGATATGTCGGTTATGAGGAGGGCGGCCAGCTTACGGAGAAAGTGAGAAGAAAACCCTATTCCGTCGTTCTGCTCGATGAGATAGAGAAGGCTCATCCCGATGTTTTCCATATACTCCTCCAGGTGCTTGATGAGGGTCAGCTTACTGACAGCCTTGGCCGGAGGGTCGATTTCCGTAACACCATCGTCATCCTTACATCAAATATCGGAACACGGCAGATAGCCGAGTTCGGACACGGCATCGGGTTCGATACCGCGGCTAAGAAAGCATCGAGGGACGAGCATGCGAAGAGCATCCTCCAGAAAGCCCTGCAGAAGACCTTCGCACCTGAATTTCTCAACAGGATTGACGATGTAATCATGTTTAACTCGCTGGGTAAAGAAGAGATAAACAAAATAATAGACCTCGAACTGCAGGGATTGTACGACAGGGTAAAATCCCTGGGTTACCAGCTTAAGATTGCAGCCCCGGCAAGGGATTTTATTGCCGAAAGGGGATTCGATGCCAATTACGGCGCACGTCCGCTTAAGCGGGCTATTCAGAAATACCTTGAGGACCCGATGGCAGAGGTGCTTATAAGATCCGAACTTATGGAAGGCGATACTATCAATGTGACGCTGAACACCGAAAAAGCAGAGATAAAAATAGGTATTCGAAAGAAGAGCGAAAAATCCGAAAAGAGCGAAGAGGGGTCTGAGTAAATTCTAGTACCCCTCAGGCACTCCGAAAAGATCAAACTCTTCAGTTTCCGTGATACGAATATTATAGAATTTCCCGGGTTCCAGCTTATAGCTGATCGGAATCAGAACCTCCTGGTCAATCTCCGGGGCATCATACTGGGTCCTGCCTGTGTGGAAATTACCCTCCATCCCGTCTATAAGAACTTTCATCACCTGTCCGGTGCGCGATCTGTTTATGTCTAGCGAGATCCCCTGCTGTATCTCCATCAGCTCTGCAACCCTTTCATTCTTAATTTCTTCAGGGATATCATCAGCATGATTTTCACCCGAGTAAGTGCCCTCCTCATGAGAATAGGCAAACACGCCCAGTCGCTCAAACCTGAATTCCGAGATGAAATCTTTCAATTCCTCAAAATCACCCTGTGTTTCACCGGGATGCCCTGCGATAAGTGTCGTCCTTATTGCAGCACCGGGAATCTCCTGCCTCAGCCGGTTCAGCAGTTTTTCAGTATCGCTTCTGCCGTGCGACCTTTTCATCAGTTTAAGCATCCTGTCGCTGATATGCTGTATTGGTATGTCAATGTAACTGCATACTCTTTCATTATCCCGGATTACAGGTATAACCTGAAGAGGAAAGTTTGAGGGATAGAGATATTGCAGCCTGATCCATTCAAAGGATTCAAGCTTCAGAAGTTCACTGACAAGTTCAGGAAGCCTCTGCTTCCTGTATAGGTCAAGCCCGTAGTAACACAGATCCTGTGCCACCAGTATAAGTTCCCTTACACCCATGGATCCGAGGTATGTGGCTTCCCTGACAATTTCTTCAAATGGTTTTGAAACGTACGGTCCCCTTATCATGGGGATAGCGCAGAATGAACATGTCCTGTCACACCCCTCCGAAATCTTAAGCCAGGCAAAATGTTTTGGTCCGGTGAGTTCTCTTTCTGAAAGAAGATCATTCCTTAGCGACAGTCCAAGCTTGTCCAGGATTCCGCTGATGTCATTCACGCCAAAGTATTCATCAACCTCCGGGATCTCCTTGCGGAGAGCACTCCGGTAACGCTCAGCAAGGCATCCCATCACAAACAAACGGTTTATTTTTCCTTCATTCTTTGCCCTTATGAATTTCATTATCACATCTATGCTCTCTTCCTTTGCATCATTGATAAATCCGCATGTATTTACTATTACTGTCCCGGGAAGAACCTGTGACGGATTATGACTTATGGTGTATCCGCCTTCCCTCAGTTGCCTGAGGAGGGATTCTGAATCGGCGATGTTTTTAGGACAGCCGAGGGTTACAACGGAAATGTTTCTATCGTCAGTCGGGGATTTCTTTGGCACAGGTTTACCTGGTCTCATTTCACGGGAGAGAAAAGTGATTCGACAAACTCGAATCGGTTAAAGACCTGAAGATCATCAAGTTTTTCGCCTATGCCTATATATTTTACCGGTATGCTGAATTGATCTGAAATCCCGATTACCACGCCTCCCTTTGCTGTACCATCCAGCTTGGTGATTGCCAGTGCCGTAACGCTGGTGGCAGCCGTAAATTGTTTAGCCTGCTCAAACGCATTTTGTCCCGTCGATCCGTCGAGGACAAGCAATACCTCATGGGGAGCATCAGGGAGAACCTTTTCCATGACTCTTTTAATCTTCGACAGCTCGGTCATCAGGTTCACCTTATTATGGAGCCTTCCGGCAGTATCGATTATCACCACGTCATACCCGCCGGCAACGGCTGATTTGACAGAATCGAAAGCCACTGAGGCCGGATCGGATCCCATCTTCTGCTTGACCAGAGCTACGCCGGCCCTGTCGGCCCATACCTGCAGCTGATCTATTGCGGCAGCCCTGAAAGTGTCTGCTGCCCCCAGCAGGACCCTCTTCCCTCCTGTCCTGAACTGATGGGCCAGTTTTGCTATTGTGGTTGTCTTGCCCGATCCGTTGACCCCTACCACCATAATGACATAGGGGGATGACCCGAGAGGCGCTGAAAAATCAAAAGTATCACCGTTCTTATGGTGCTCAAGGAGGGCTGCAATTTCTTCCTTGAGGATCTGGTTCAATTCACCGGTGTTTAAGTACTTATCCTTTGCCACCCTCGCCTCTACCCTTTCTATTATCCTCAGGGTTGTTTCGACACCAACATCAGAAGAGACCAGCACCTCTTCGAGGTTGTCGAGAACATCTTCGTCGACCCTCGATTTCCCCGCGACAGCCCTTGAGAGCCTTGTGAGAAGGCTCTCCTTGGTTTTTTCGAGTCCTTTATCGAGGCTCTCCTTTTTCTCTTTAGAGGTTAATCCAAACCATCCCATCAGATAACAGTTTTTGAAAACATAAAGATAAAAAAAGCTCTCTCCGGTGAAGAAGAAAGCTATGGATATCTTCCGGCTCCCGGTATTCTATTCTTTCCCGAAGAAGTCCTTGATATGATCGTTATGAACGACCTCCTCCCTGAAAAGGTAAGCCCCTGTCTTAGAAGATTTGGTCATTTTGATACATTTCGTGAATAGTTTGCCTTTTCCGGTTTTCAGTGCTGCAACAACCTTCTTTGCCATGATATTTCTCTTTTACTTGATTTCCCTGTGAATGGTGTGTTTCTTCAGTATCGGATTGTACTTTTTTCTCTCAAGGCGATCCGGTGTATTCTTCCTGTTCTTCGTGGTTATATACCTAGAAGTACCCGGTTTTCCACTCTCCTTGTGCTCTGTACACTCGAGGATCACCTGCTGCCTGTTCCCTTTTGCCTTTTTTGCCATTGCCTGTTTTTATTAATAGTTCAGGATATAACCTTTCTCCTTTGCTTCCTTAAGTGCCGGTGCCAGGCCCTTCTTGCTTATCAGGCGGATGCCGGCTGCTGACACTTTCAGAGAGACCCATCTCTCCTCTTCGGGGAGATAATACCTTTTTGTAAACAGGTTAGGATAGAATCTCCTCTTTGTCCTTCTTTTGGAGTGAGAAACATTGTTCCCGACCATCGCTCTCTTCCCTGTAACCTGACAAATCTTTGACATTGTAATCGGTTTTTATATCCTGCTTAAATCTTCTTTTTTAAAACGAAGCGCAAAATACGTGATTTTTATTTGATTAACCAAGAAATGAGGACAAATTTTTTCAACAGCTTTATTAAAAGCATATCATGTGCTTTTTATTTGCCTTATAAGCAGG
>CAYRQY010000097.1:0-8647 GCA_964426435.1 uncultured Rikenellaceae bacterium
TACTCCCACGACGCTGCTCGGGAGGATCCTCATGGTTGAAGCACAGATGGGAAGGGTAAGGGACGAAGAAAAGAACAAACAGAGGATAATCGATATTGATATATTACTCTATGAAGACAGGATAATAACTGAACCATCGCTTACTATTCCTCATCCGAGGCTTACTGAACGGCGGTTTGTGCTTGTTCCCCTCTGCGAGATTGCACCCGATATTGTTCATCCAGGGAAGAACAAAACCTTCAGCCAGCTGCTCGAAGCCTGTCAGGATAAGGGCGAGGTTATAAAGTTTAAATGACCCCCTGCCTCCCGCCTTATTGTGTTAATCGGAATTGATGATGTGTAGTTTTATATAATGCCGTTATCGGCGAAGGAGTAGTACTCATCTCCGGAAATGATAATGTGATCAAGCAGCTGGATATCCATAAGGCTTCCGGCGTCTTTTATTTTCTGTGTGATACGTGAATCTGAATCGCTGGGACTGAGGTTTCCTGAGGGATGGTTATGACAGACAATAATTCCCGAGGCGAGATATTCGATTGCTTTTTTCATTACTATCCTCACATCGGTAACAGTGCCGCTGATGCCGCCCTGGCTCAGCTTCATCCTGTTGATGATCTTGTTTGACCTGTTCAGGAAAAGGATCCAGAACTCCTCGTGTGTCAGATCGGAAAGAAGGGGCTGGAAGATATCGGCAACATCCTTCGAGCATTTTATCTGCGCAGCTTCCGGAACCCCGGCTAGTTTCCGCCTGCGTCCCAGTTCAAGGGCGGCAGCTATGGTAACGGCCCGGGCTGTTCCAATACCATGAAGCTTTGTAAGGTCATTTATTGAGAGCCTGCCAAGGGCATTAAGGTTATTGTTTACAATGGAAAGAAGCTCCCTGCCGAGATCGACGGCCGACTTCTCCTTTGTTCCTGAGCTGATTAATATTGCAAGCAGCTCGGCATCGCTGAGGCTTGCCGTGCCTTTTTGCATCAGCTTTTCCCTGGGCCGGTCTTCAGCCGCCCATTCGGTAATCTTAAGTGACATACAGCGAGAAGGTAAGATAACATATTATCTTATAAAGATAGGATTTTTTCAAATAAAAAAGCCGTCGGTTACTGACGGCTTAATGCTTTTTTATTTTTCGGCCTGCTGAAGGCTTGTCACATGTTTGACAAGTGATGATTTGAGGTTAGAAGCCTTGTTCTGGTGTATGATTTTCTTGTTGACAAGCCTGTCGAGCATTGATGTGAGCCTGGGAAGCAGTGCATCGGCTTCTTCCCTGCTTGTAGTGCCGCGAAGCTTCTTTAGGGCATTACGCATGGTCTTTGCATAATATTTGTTTTTCTCGTTCCTGACCACTGTCTGCCTGATCCTTTTTTCTGTTGACTTGTGATTTGCCATAATGCCTGTTGATCTAACCCTTACTCTGTTTTTTTTATGTAGTCCATAGGGGAATCGAACCCCTGTTACCAGGATGAAAACCTGACGTCCTAACCACTAGACGAATGGACCATTTAAAGAACTTAAAAATGCGGATGCAAAGAAAGTATCTTTTTTCCGATCTGCAAAATTTTTTGTTAAAAAACGTACCTGATTGATATGGCTCCGTTTATACCGCCCCATCCGGTCGAGCCTATCAGGTTCAGCGAGGGCAGCAAGTCGAGCGACAGGTTAAGCGGAATATCGTCGAAAGTGTATTCGAGGCCAAGAATAGCATCAATGCCGATAACCGATCCGGTATAGGTAGCGTTGATGTTGGGGTTGTACCCGGCATCCCAGAAACCGATATGCGCCCCTGCTCCCCAGAACCAGTTCAGCCCGGGATATTCACCGGTCCAGTATTCCTTTTCGTAGAGTCCTGTCACTACAAACCCGCCCCAGCGGCTGGCCAGGATGCCTTCAACGGCATTCGTCTGATTCAGGAAGTGCTTTACTGTCAACCCGTAAGGCAGTCCTGCCCTTAAACCAATGCCCGTCCTGTAATCCTGCGCGCTTGAAGTGACTGTAATTAATGCTGATACCAGCAGTATGAATATAAATCTTTTCATTTTGGTTAATGTTTAATTGGTGTATTTTCTTCTGCAATAATAGCTCTTTTGATCCGGCCGGGCAAATAAAACCGGTCACATCTTTCTATTTATCACCCAGCAGCTCCTCCGAGATCTCCTTCAGGTTGCTGCCATCAAAGTCGCCTGAGCTCATAAACAGGTAAACCGGCGATTCCGGATTAAGCGACTTCATCGACATGAACATTGCCTCGGGGTTGCTGAAGACCTTAATGTCCTTTCCCCCGAACGCTTCTGCCACAGCCTCTTCCGATAAGGGTTCAAGCTTCTTTATCTCAAATGAATGAGGGTTGAAGCAGATATATGCTGCCGCTGCCTTTGCCAGTGTTCCCCTGTATAGCGGAAGAAAAGCCGAATTAAGACTCGAATAGGTATGCAGTTCGAGACAGGCTATAATACTGCTGCAGGGATATCTTTCCGCAACGGCTTCAACAGTAGCTTTAACCTTGGAGGGTGAATGAGCAAAATCAGAGAAGGCCGTTCCGTTCTCATTCTCAAAGATTTTTCTCAGTCTCCCGTATGCACCCTCAAAATCTGAAATGGCATCATAGAAATCATCTTCCGATATCCCTGAGGCAACACAGGCCTCTTTGGCGGCTGAGAGGTTCTGCATGTTATGTTCACCGAATATCTTCAGTGGTATTACCCTGTTATGGGTTGCGCCGAAGAAACCGCTCCTGTTCTGGAAGTAACCGTGCACCCTGTAGGGTGTCTTTTTTATATTGCTCCCTGCAGATAGTGCTATTCTTTTAACCTCCGGGTCATCTTCAAAATATATGAGTGTACCTCCATCGCTTATCATCCCGGCAAATATCCGGAACTGTTCAACATAGTTCCCGTATTCCGGAAAGACATTCATATGGTCCCAGGCGATTCCATTAAGTATTGCTGTGTCGGGCATATAAATATGAAATTTGGGACGTTTGTCGAGCGCTGAGGTCAGGTACTCGTCGCCTTCGAGGACGGCAACCACGGAGTCGTCGGAAAGGCTGACCATAGTATCAAATCCTGAGATCCGTGATCCCATCATGTAATCGAACTTCATGCCCGTTTTTCTGAAAACGTGCATAATCATGCCGGTGATAGTTGTTTTGCCGTGACTGCCGGCCACTACGATCCTTTTTTTATTTTTCGTCTGGTCGTAGATATATTCAGGGAACGACATTATCTTCAGACCCAGCTCAAGGGCTTTCCGGAGTTCCGGGTTATCAGCCCTGGCATGCATCCCAAGTATCACCGAGTCAGTTTCACTTGTTATCCGTTCGGGGTGCCAGCCCTGCGAAGGTGGCAAAAGACCATAAGAAGCCAGTACCGAGCGTGCAGGCTCAAAAATCTCGTCATCAGAACCTGTTACGTGATACCCCTTTTTATGGAGGGCAACTGCGAGGTTATGCATTACCGCTCCGCCGACTGCAATAAAATGAACCCTCATCTCATACATCGCAGATCAGGATGCACTTCCTGAGTGAGGCAAGTTTGTCCTTCTCCTTCGGCACAAATTCCTGCCCTACGAACCCTTTATACCCTGTCGCAACCACCGCTTTCATTATGGCCGGGTAATAGAGCTCCTGGGTCTCATCGAGTTCATTCCTTCCCGGAACACCTCCTGTATGGTAATGACCGATATAGGGATGATACTTTTTTATATTATCGATGATATTACCTTCCATAATCTGCATATGGTATATATCATACAGCAGTTTGAACCGTTCCGAACCGACCATCTCGCAAAGTGCCGCGCCCCAGGGTGTCTTGTCGCACATATAGTCCCTGTGTCCGTAGCTGTTGAGCAGTTCAATAACGATCGTAACACCATGCTTCTCGGCATCGGGCATGATCTGCCGGAGGCCTTTCGCGCAATTTATAAGTCCCTCCCTGTCGTCCATCCCTTCGCGGTTGCCCGAGAAACAGATAAGGTTAGGCACCCCTGCAGCGGCAGCTTTAGGGATTGCAGCCTTAAAATCGGCAATCAGCTTTTCGTGGTTGCTTACCCGGTTGAAGCCCCTCGGTATTCCAAGGTCGGTCGCATAGCCGACAGCGCATTTCAGCCCGGCCTTGTTTACAGTCGCCCAGTCCTTCTCGCCAAGGAGCTCTATTGACTCGATACCCATCTCCCTGCATTTTACTGCAAACTCTTCAATAGGGATGTCTCCGTAGCACCACTGGCTTACGGAGTGACGGATATTGCCCTTGAGTTGCTGCGCTCCTGATCCTTCAGAGGCAAAGGCATTTCCCAGCGGCGCCGCTGCGGCTGCTGCAGCAGCCCCTGCAATGCTTCCAATCAAGTTTCTTCTTGTCATATCTTCAGATTTGATTTCTATGCTAAAGTAAATCAAAATAAGATTTAGAAACATACCTTGGGTTAAAGTTTTATATTTGCATTACCCCCGGGGGAAATTCATCGTCTATGAAGACCTCGTTGAAGCGTGATTATAAAAGCGGTCATTCAATCGAACTCCTGCAAAGCGGCGAATCATTTTTTTCCGCACATGTCAGGCTGATTGACGGGGCAAGGCACTATATTCACTTTCAATCATATATTGTTGATGAGGATTCCACCGGGCTGCTGATTATCGAAGCGCTGATCAGGGCAGCAGAACGAGGGGTGAGAGTGTACCTGCTGCTGGATGCATTCGGGACTGAATACCTTTCGGGCAACCTGATAAAGCGGATAGAGGATTCAGGGATACTGTTCAGGTTTTTTTCTCCGGTTTTCATTACCAGGGGATTTCAGCTCAGCCTCAGGCTCCATCATAAGGTCCTTCTTGTAGACGGGGAGAGTGCTGTTATTGGGGGGATGAATTATGCCGACCGTTACAGGGGGACAGACCGGATGGTAGCCTGGCTCGATTTTGCCCTTGTCATCAAAGGACCTGAATGTGTGCACATTAACAGCATCCTAAGACGGCTATGGAATAAGACATTCATCTCGAAAAAAGAGAGAGCAACTGAGATAGTGCATTGTGCCAGGAGCTACGGAGACAACATAATGCTCAGGGTACTGGAAAACAACTGGTACCGCAACAAGATAGAGATACTGCGGAGTTACCGTGCCGCTTTCAGGAATGCAAGGGAGCGGATGATCATATTTGCAAGTTATTTCCTTCCTGGCCGCAACGAAAGGAAACTGATAAGGAATGCCAGCGCCCGCGGGGTCAAAATAAAGATAGTGCTTGCCGGCGAGTCGGATGCTCCCATGTTCAGAAGGGCTACCAACTTTCTCTACGGATTCATTCTCAGCAACAATATTAAGATCTTCGAATATCTTCCGTCGAACCTTCATGCCAAGGTAGCAACCGCTGACGGGGAATGGTGCACTATAGGAAGCTATAACCTCAATCATGTCAGCGATTACGGAAGTATCGAAATGAATGTTGACATTCTCGATAAACCATTTGTGGTTCATTTCGAAAAGATACTGACCTCAATCATCAGGAGGGATTGCCGTCAGGTTACCATCGAGGAGTATAAAAGGAGAAAAACCTGGTTCTCGGGATTGATAGACTGGATCTCCTACCAGATGATAAGGTTAATGATGCGGCTTATGTTCCAGCTTACCTCAAAAAACCGGAACCGCCGTTCGACATGAAACAGGCCTCAGAACTGGTGAAAACTCATGGAAACGAATTCAAGCACTACGGGCAAAGCTGTTCTCCAGTAGCTCCAGGTGTGCCCACCGTCGCGAACCCTGAATTCGTGAGGTATCTCTTTCTTGCGCATTGCGATATGCACAAGTGAATTCCCTTCGTACAGGAAATCGTCGTCGCCGCAGTCTATATACCACCTTACCGCCCTTTTCTGGCTGTCGGGCATATTCTCGATAAGGCTCAGGGTGCTGTATTTCTTAAAGTATGCTTCTTTTTCAGCTTCGGTGGCACTTTCTGAAGCATGCCAGAGCCTGTATTTCCCCATTTCAGCCACAGAGGCAGGACCTGTTGCGGCGCTGAGGGGGCATGCTGATGAGAAAAGTTCAGGCCTGCGCAGGGCATACATGAAAGTTCCTTCGCCTCCCATCGATAATCCCGCAATGGCGCGGTATCTTTTTTCACCCCTTATCCTGTAGGTCTTCTCGATAAATGGCATGAATTCATCGAAGAAGAAATCCTCATAACGCCACTCTCCCGCCATATCGTTTACGTATCCGGAGCGGCCGGTTTTTGCATCAGGCATCACGATAATCATAGGAGTGGCAGAGCCTTCATTAATAGCTTTACCGGCAATGTGAAGTACTTCGCCGAACTGAACCCAGCCTGCCTGATCGTCGCCATACCCGTGTAATAGGTAGAGGACCGGGTAGCTGCGGGAAGAGGTTTCATAATCGGGAGGCAGATAAATGGAGTACTTGCGCTCCATTTTCATGATCTTGCTCTGCATGGAGAGGTTGTCCATGACTTTACCGTTCTGGGCTGCAATCATGCATGTGATCATCAAGGCTGCTGAAATTGCTGTTATTTTCTTCATAGAGTATAGTTTTAGTGCTTAAACCGGAAGGTAAATATAGCAAGTTTCCATTTGTGTCAATATTCTTTTGTAAAATTGCATTCATGAAGGCAGATCTTTTCAACATAGCAAATTTCAGGGTCGACGGAGGAGCGATGTTCGGTGTCGTTCCGAAGGTCCTGTGGTCCCGTGTTTACAATGCCGACGAAAACAACCTTATCGTCCTTACGCTCCGGTCGCTTCTTGTTGAAACGGGCGGACACACAATTCTCGTGGATACCGGCTGGGGCGACAAACAGGACGAGAAATTCTTCCGGCACATATATCTGCGCAACGGAGAGGGCTTGACAGGAGGTATCCTGAACAGAGGTTATAAGCCCGAAGATATAACCGATGTTGTCCTTACCCATCTGCATGCCGATCACTGCGGCGGTGCGGTGAAATGGAACAACAGCAGGACAGGCTTTGAACTTGTATTTCCCAACGCTGTATATCATGTAAGCAGGCTTCAGTGGGAGTGGGCGGTGAAAAACAATCCCAGGGAGGAAGATGCCTTCCTCGAGGAGAATATCATTCCAATTGCCGACAGCGGCCGCCTGAACCTGGTTGATGAGGAAGGGGAACTCTTCCCGGACTTTTCTGTCAGAATATTCAGCGGACATACTCCCGGACTGATGATACCGGTAATAAACTATAAAGGCAGAACACTTGTTTATACCGGCGACCTTATTCCTACCCTGGCACATCTGCCCCTCATATGGAACATGAGCTATGATATTGAGTCGCTTAAGACCATCGGGGAGAAGAGGGAGATCCTTGAAACTGCCCTGGAGAAGAACCAGGTCCTTGTTTTTCAGCACGATGAGAATGTTGAGTGCTGCACCCTGGAAATGACTCCAAAAGGCATCCGAGCAAAAGAAAGATTTCTGTTCTCGGAAATGAGATAGCTCGTAGCTCGTAGCTCGTAGCTCGTAGCTCGTGGCTCAGAGCTCAGAGCTCAGGGCTCAGAGCTCAGGGCTCCAGCCTACGCTACCTCCTTCGTCCCGATAAATCGGTACTACGGAGGTCAAAGAAAGCTACGGCTGGCAAAGCAGGGCTCAGAGCCAATATGAACTTCTTCGGTCTTCCGGCTTCCGGCTTCGGACTTCGGTCTTCGGACTTCCGACTTCGGTCTTCGTGCTTCGGTCTTCGGTCTTCGGTCTTCTGTCTTCTGTGATAAAGAAACACCCGGTCTCTTTGCGTTTTTGTAAGTATTGTTCGTATATTTGAAAGAAGGTATCAGATAAAGGCTTTCACCTCACATTATCTGTATTACTAACAAACTAACCTGATGATCATGACAGATTTCATCTATGGAAAACCCTATCAGCACGGAAGAGACACAACGAAGTACAGGCTTCTGACAAAAGACTTTGTAAAACTTGTGGAGACCGACTGCGGCAAGGTCCTTAAGGTTGAACCGCAGGCGCTTACGCTGCTTGCCAGGGAGGCGGTTTATGATCTATCCTTTTTTCTCAGGACATCGCACCTTGAAAAGCTGCGCCGGATAATTGATGATCCCGATTCGACAGACAACGACCGCTTCGTCGCGTATATCATGCTGAAGAACTCCGTTATCTCAGCGAAAGGGGAGCTGCCATGGTGCCAAGACACCGGAACGGCTATCGTGATGGGCAGGAAAGGTGAGAATGTTATGACGGGAGGAAACGATGCCAGATATCTTTCAAAAGGCATTTTTGAGACTTTCAGGGACAGGAACCTGCGGTATTCGCAGATCGTCCCGCTGACGATGTTCAGGGAGAAGAACAGCGGAACGAATCTTCCCGCACAGATAGACATATATGCACAGGAAGGAGACACCTACGAATTACTCTTTATCACAAAAGGCGGCGGCTCGGCAAACAAAACGCTTCTATACCAGATGAGCAAATCGCTGCTGAATGAGGAATCGCTCACAGAGTTTGTGAAGGAGAAGATAAAGGATCTGGGCACTTCTGCCTGCCCCCCGTATCATCTTGCCCTCGTTATAGGCGGTACATCGGCAGAGGCAACCTTAAAGACTGTCAAGGAGGCATCTGCAGGGTATCTCGATAATCTGCCTGTAACAGGAGACGAAACCGGACGCGCTTTCAGGGATCCCGACTGGGAGGACAGGA
>CAYRQY010000098.1:0-8639 GCA_964426435.1 uncultured Rikenellaceae bacterium
AGGTGATTCCCACCATGCTCTCAAGATGTCAGCTTGTGAAGGTTCCTGCATTCAGGAGAAAGGATATTGAAGGTTACCTGGTCAGCAGGTTCTGCAAGGATGAAGGCAAAGCCTCGGAAATTGCATCCGTTGCAAATGGCAACATCGTGAGAGCTATCGAGCTGTGTGAGCAGAGCGAATCATACCTTATGAATCTCGAAAGGTTCAGAAGTCTTATGAGACTGGCCTGGAAACGCGACATCCTTTCAATCATCGACTGGAGTGAAGGGATGGCAGTGACCGGCAGGGAGGCACAGAAGAGATTCCTCTCCTTTTCGCTCAGGCTGCTGAGGGAAAACCTGATGCTCTCTCTCTGCAACGGCAGGAATGAACTCGTTTATCTGACCGGAGAGGAGGCTGAGTTCTCGGAAAAGTTTCACGCGGTAATAAGCAGGAAAAATATTTATCCCCTCAGCGATGAATTAAATCTCGCTTCTTCACACATTGAATCCAACGGTAATCCAAGGATGATCTTCCTCGATCTTGCCCTGAAGGTTACACGCCTTATCCGCTGACACAAGAGATCACCTGTTGAATTTAACACAATAATTCACTATTTTTGCGGTGCTTTTTCAGCTTATTATTGTCGTTATGACAGAGAATGAAGAATTACACGGGCAACCGGGAGAAGAGGTCCTGATGCCCGACACAACATACAGGCCAGGCTGCAATAAACTCGACTGCTTCAACTGGATGAAGGAGATCCCGGATGTTCCGGGCAGCACCGATATTGTCGAGATACGGTTCAAGAATACACGGAAGGGTTTCTTCAGAAATGTAAACGGGCTGAGGCTCGAAATAGGTGATATTGTTGCCGTTGAAGCATCGCCGGGACATGATATCGGCAGGGTATCGATGACGGGGCCGCTTGTGGCCGAGCAGATTAAAAGGCTCAAGCTGAAGCCCTCGGCCGACGATATGAAGAAAGTATACCGTAAGGCAAAAGAGGCAGATATCCAGAAATGGGAAGAGGCCAGGAAACTGGAGGTGCCGACGATGCTCAGGTCGAGGAAAATATCGGAGGAGCTGAAGCTCAACATGAAAATAGGCGATGTTGAGTACCAGGGAGACAGGACAAAGGCAATATTCTACTACATTGCCGATGAGAGAGTCGATTTCCGTCAACTGATAAAAGTGCTGGCCGAGGAGTTCCATGTAAGGATCGAGATGAGGCAGATAGGTGCCCGCCAGGTAGCAGGCAGGATAGGGGGCATAGGGCCATGCGGAAGAGAGCTCTGTTGTGCTACCCATATAACCAGTTTTAACTCCGTTTCAACCACCCATGCCAGGTACCAGGAGCTTTCCCTCAATCCCCAGAAACTTGCCGGACAATGCGGTAAGCTGAAATGCTGCCTGGTTTATGAGCTGGATTGCTATGTTGATGCCCAGAAGGCTTTTCCTCCCAGGGATATTCCCCTTGAGTTCACCGATTCAACCCTCTATTTCTATAAGATGGAGGTCCACAAAGGTCTCTACTGGTACACGGCCGACCCGCATTCAACTATCAACATCACATCAATTCCCGTTGAAAAGGTGAAAGAGATACAGGCGATGAACAGGAAGGGAATAAAATCTGAAAAGATTGCCATATTCGGCCAGTCGCGTGAAACACCCCAGGCTTCCGAAGACCTTCTGATAAACAACAGCCTTTCAAGATTCGACAAGCCCGGACAGGAGCAACGGAGGCAAAAGAATCAGCAAAGAAGAAAAAACAGAAGATTCAATGACAGAAGGAAGCAATAGAGGAGTGTTCTCCCTGGTTTTCATCTCCACTCTGTTAATGGCATCGTGCAGCGGCAATGTCGTGTTTACCGATTCAGTGGCCATGAAGGATAATGTATGGAGCCTTACCGACATGCCCGTCTACAGGATTCCCGTTACGGACACAATCTCGGGCAACGATCTTTTCTTCACCCTGCGGACAGGATCTTCCTATCCGTTCCGGAATATCTTCCTGTTTGTTACAACAACCTCCCCGGAAGGAAAAAGCATAACCGACACACTTGAATACCAGCTGGCCGATGAAAAAGGGAGATGGTACGGAAAAGGACTGGGCGACATCAACGAGCTGCGGCTTCCCTATAAATCAAATATCTTCTTCCCCTCAACCGGCACTTACCAGATCCGGGTACAGCACGGTATGAGGGCTGAAGACCTGAAAGGCGTTTACGATTTCGGCCTCAGGGTGGAGAAGAGAGCCGGGCAATAAGACAATCGTGGGAAAGAACAAGCTATTGAGATGGGCCGAGATGGAGACATTCAGCAATGTTATCCAGCCCGGGCCATCAGGCAGCTTCGGAACCTCCCACCATCTTAAAGGCAAATGGCACAGCGAGGTGTTCGGAAACACAAATCCCCTGGTGCTCGAACTTGGATGCGGCAGGGGAGAATACACCACCGGGCTCGCCAGGAGGTTCCCCGGGAAAAACTTCATCGGGATAGACATTAAGGGCGCAAGGATGTGGAGGGGAGCCAAAACGGCCACGGAGGAGAACCTCAGGAATGCGGCATTCCTCAGGACAAGAATAGAATTTATCAGTTCATTCTTTGCGGCGGATGAGGTTGATGAGATCTGGATCACCTTTCCCGACCCCCACACCGGAAAAAGAAACTCGAATAAGCGGCTTACCTGCCCCTGGTTTCTTAATACTTACCGTGATTTTGTTAAAGACAACGGCACAATACATCTTAAAACCGACAATACCGAACTGTTTGATTACACCCGAAAACTCATCTCAGCGAATAATCTTGAAATAGTCCATTCCACCAGCGACCTTCATTCAGATTATCACGATGACGATATCCTCTCCATCACGACACATTACGAGGAGAGTTTTCTGAAGAAAGGCCTGAAGATCAATTATCTTTCATTTATTCTTAAAAAAGAGAGGGTAATAAACGATGGCCGGCAGCAGTAAAAGGGATAGTGATGATTTCTTCTCAAGGGTTTATGAGGTTACAAAGCTTATTCCCCGGGGCAGGGTGACCTCCTATGGCGCTATAGCCCGATACCTCGGAACAGGCAGGTCGGCACGGATGGTAGGCTGGGCCCTCAATGTCTGCCATACCCGGGAAGATTTCATCCCGGCTCACAGGGTAGTTAACAGGAACGGACTTCTTACCGGAAAACGCTATTTCGGCAATTCCACTACGATGGAACAGCTTCTGACAAATGAGGGACTTATTGTCGAGAACGACCAGGTAATTAACTTCTCCGAAAAATTCTGGGATCCGGTCAGGGAACTGCCTTGATTGTTTTTGTCATGATAAAAAAAATAGCTAAAATTGCAGCCTGTTTTAAATTGACTCTTGAACTCATATATTTTTGAATACTGATTGTTAACCCAGGTATCTCTTTCTGGTATAATTCAAAATGATCGCGATGGAAGATTTAAATAACATAAAAGAACGCGTAACAAAAGCTCTGGAACGCATAAGGCCTTACCTCCAGTCTGACGGAGGTGATATTGACCTGGTGGAAATAACCGAAGACCTCATCGTTAAGGTGCGGCTTAAGGGAGCCTGCCACGGCTGTCCGTTCAGCATGCAGACGCTGAAGGCAGGGGTGGAAAAGGCAATAATCAACGAAGTGCCTGAGATAAAGGGAGTGGTCTCAGCCTGAAAATCTGCCCTGCCGATTTTCTTTGCCCGCTGAATACTATACTCATATTTAGTCAGTTTATAGTATTAAAAGTCTATTATTGGCCCCCTTAAAAGCATCATACAGACTGCTGATGTTTATGGGACTGGCCCTGTTTCTGACCGACTGTTCGGTTGAGAAGAACACGGGAAGTACCAGGTTCTACCATTCCCTTACATCGAGATACAATTACTACTTTAATGGCTATGAGAGCTTTAAGGCAGGTCTTAACAAAATCAACAGCAGCTATTCAGACGATTTCTCGGAGATACTGAAGGTTTTTGAATTCAGCGATCCGGCAATTGTATCCATGGTTTCGTCCGATATGGACAGGGCAATTACAAAAGCCTCTCAGATAATTGCCCTGAAATCAATAACGGCCAGGCCTGAAGTCAGGAGCGGCGGAACGATATCGGAGAAAGACCGGAAGATGCTCGAAAGAAAAGAGTTCAACGATTGGGTTGACGACAGCTATCTGCTGATAGCAAAAGCCCGCTTTTACAGGCACGAGTTCAGGGAGGCCTCTTCACTCTTCAGCTTCTCAATTGAAGAGGCAGATGACCCCGGCATAAGGACAGAATCCGCCCTCTGGCTCGCCCGGATCTCAAACGAGACGGGGCAGTTCGGCGAATCGATGAGACTGCTCAGAGAGAACGAAGAAGCTTCCCTTTCTTCAAAATCACTCAGGGGTATGTACCTCACAACCCTGGCCGATCTTTACGTCAGGCAGAAGAGATATTCAGAGGCAATCGAACCCCTGACTGCATCAATCAGGTTCATCTCAGGGAAAAGACAGAAATACAGGCTCACTTACCTCCTGGCCCAGCTGCATGAACAGACAGGCAACCCTGATAAAGCGACCTCCTATTACCGCGATGTGGTAAGAATGAATATCCCCTATGAAGTGGAGTTCAACGCAAGGATTAACATCGCAGGAGTATTCGATGTCAATTCGGGCAACCCCCGGGAAATGCGTAAACAGCTTGAGAAGATGCTGAGGGATTCAAAGAATAACGAGTATCACGACCAGATATATTATGCCCTGGGAAATCTTGCCATGAAGGAGGGTAACACCGAAGAGGCTGTCGGAGCGTACCGGAAGTCAGCTTCATCTTCCATAAGAAACCAGAATCAGAAAGCAAAATCATATCTTGCCCTGGCCGAATTCTACTACAGTATACCCGATTATCCGGCGGCCGGCAAATATTACGACAGCGCAGCTTTCTTCATCGACCAGCGCTATCCTGGCTACAGGGAGATAAAGGAAAAATCCCAGGACCTTGGCGCCCTTAACGAACAACTGGAAATAATTGCCAGGGAGGACAGCCTTCAGAGGGTGGCTTCCATGAGCGAACCTGAGAGAAATGCTTTTATAGCTCAGATAATAAACCAGATAGTAAGTGATGAAGCCTCCGGAAGGCGATCGGAATTCGCCGACAGGTACAACCTGGGGCAGTTTTACGAAAACGAGAGGCGCTTTCAGACCAATATCCAGCAGGAAGGCAAATGGTATTTTTATAACCAGGCTGCACTGACATTTGGCCGTACAGAGTTCAGGAGGAGATGGGGAGAGAGGCGTCTCGAAGACAACTGGAGAAGGGGGAACAGGACAACCATAACCTACCAGGCTTCGTCGGGACAGAACGAAAGCAATGGTGAGGCGGCTGAAGAGAATGTCGAGGATTACAAAACACCACAGTTTTACCTTCAGAACCTGCCGCTTACCGACTCGCTTCGGTCAGTGTCGGACAACAGGATCGCATACGCTTACCTGAATGCAGGCAGGGTATTGTCTGAAAGGATTGACGATCAGCCCGAAGCAGTGAAATCCTTCGAGGCTCTCTTAAAAAGGTATCCCGAAAGCGGCCTGATACCGGAAACACTCTACAGCCTCTACAGGCTCTTCAGGGAAAGAGAGAATAACAACCAGAGAGCAGAGATTTACAGGCAGAGGCTCACAGCCGGTTTCCCTGAAAGCGAATACACAATGATAGTGTCGGATCCTGAATATTTCAGGAAGAAACAGGCTGAATTGAAAAGAGTGGAACAGTTGTACCAGGCAGCATACGATCGTTACCTGGCCGAAGATTTTACAGGTGCTTCTGATGCCTGCGACAATGCATTGAAAGAATTCCCGGATGATGTTCTGGTGCCCAAGTTCCTCCTTCTTAGAGCCTATTCCAAAGCAAGAATAAGCGATGAAAGGACCCTGAGGGAAGAGCTTTCAGCTATTCTGAAAAACCACCCCGGAACGGAAGAAGCGAAAAGGGCTGAGGAGCTCATGGCATTTATTGATAATATACAGCCCGAGCTGAAGGTCGAAGAAGAAAAGGTGATAGCTACCGAACTCTACACCGCTGACCATGAATCGCCGCTGATCTTCGTTCTGACAATAATGGATCCGGCATTCAATATCAACCAGGCTTCCTTCGATGTGATAAGCCATAATATCGATAATTATACCAATATGAATTACCGGACGGAAGGGATGCTTACCGATAACAGGTATTTCATGATTAAGGTTACCGGGTTCCAGGGCAACCAGCCTGCATGGGAATACTATAACGCATCGCGCGATGCCCGTTTCCTCAGGAATCCTTCCGGAGCCAGGATAATGACATTCCTGATAACCCCCGAAAATCTGAAAGTACTGGAAACAGACAGGAACCCCGAGCGCTATTATATTTTCTTTAATGAGAACTATCTGAAAAGAGAAACCAAATAATTACCTTATTTTTGCAGGGGAAACAGTTACCCCGAAAATGAGAAAACTCAGAATTCTCTGGACCGACGATGAGATAGACTCCCTAAAGCCGCATATCCTGTTCCTCAGCGAGAAAGGTTATGATATAGAGACCTGTTCGAACGGGAACGATACCCTCGACCTTGTAAGGCAGACTGCTTATGACCTTATCTTTCTGGATGAGCACATGCCGGGGCTGAGCGGAATCGAGACCCTCAGGCTTATCAGGGAGATAAGGGCCGATATTCCGGTAGTGATGGTCACGAAGAGCGAGGAGGAAGGAATAATGGAGGCGGCCATCGGATCGGAAATTGCCGATTATCTTATCAAACCGGTCAAGCCCAATCAGATCCTGCTCGCCCTAAAGAGAATTCTCGACCAGCGAAGGCTTATCACAGAAAAAACGACCACCGATTACAGGCAGGAATTCAGCAATATCGGTAACATGATAAGCACTGCTTCCGACTATAACGACTGGGAGAAACTCTACCGGAAGATCGTATTCTGGGAGACTGAACTGGAGAAGTCGGCTGATACGGGCATGAGCGATATACTCAGGACTCAGGAAGCTGAAGCAAATAATGCCTTCGTAAGGTTTGTTACGGGCAACTACCTCAACTGGGTGAGTCCCTCAGCCCGGGAAAAACCTCTTCTTTCACCGGAACTTTTCCCCGGGAAGATATTTCCGCAGGTAACATCGGGCAGCCCCGTCTTTTTCATACTGATCGACAATATGCGGTTCGACCAGTGGAAAACCATCTCTGCCGATCTTTCAGGTCTCTTCAGGATCATCTCGGAAGATATTTATTTCAGTATTCTTCCCACTGCAACACAATACAGCCGCAATGCGATCTTTGCCGGTCTTATGCCTCTGGCTATCTCCGAGACCTATCCCGATTTCTGGATAAAGGACGATGAGGATGAAGGGAAGAATAAATACGAGGAGGAGCTGTTCAAAAGTCATCTTGCCAGGCGTGGCATAAAAATAAAATGGTCGTACAACAAGATCAGCACCAGCCTCGAGGGCAGGAAAATCACCGAAAGGATTAAACTGCTCCTCGATAATGACCTGAATATCCTTGTCTATAACTTCGTCGACATGCTTTCGCACGCAAGGACCGAAATGGACCTGATCCGCGACCTTGCCAACGACGAAAGCGCTTACCGCAGTCTCACCAGATCGTGGTTTGTCCACTCTCCCCTTTACGACCTGCTCAATATCCTCTCGGAACAACATGTCAGAATCGTTATCAGCACCGATCACGGCACCATCAGGGTTCAGAACCCGGTCAGGATTATCGGAGACAGGAAGACATCGCCAAACCTCAGGTATAAACTGGGAAGGAATCTCGACTACGATCCCGGAAAAGTGTTTGCGATAAGGGATCCCCTAAGGGCCGGTCTTCCCAGAACCAATATAACATCGAGTTATATCTTCGCGCTCAACAGGGATTTCCTTATCTACCAGAACAATTTCAACTATTACGCTTCCCATTACCGCGACACTTTTCAGCACGGAGGCATTTCGATGCAGGAGATGATGCTGCCGGTTGTCTGCCTTGAACCCGTAACGTAACAAATTACGAGAAACGGATGAGGATTGTAATCAGCGACAGGAGGGGCCTCCCGGCAGCAGCCAGAAAAATTGTCAGGTTTTCCGGCGATAAAAGGATCATTGCATTTTACGGCTCCATGGGTGCGGGGAAAACAACCATAATCAGGAGTCTCTGCAAGGTACTGGGAGCAGTCGATATAACCAGCAGCCCCTCGTTCACAATCGTTAACGAATACCGGACCATTTCCGGTGAACTTCTCTACCATATAGATTTCTACCGGATCAAAAAGAAGGAAGAGCTTTTCGACATAGGAATCGAAGAGTACCTGACGGGCGACAGGTGGTGCTTTATTGAGTGGCCCGACCTTGCCGGGGAGATAGTCCCTCCCGGGGCGGTAAACGTCAGGATCACCACGACCGGCGGAGGCCAACGTATACTGGATATATCATAAATCCCGGGGTGCATGTTCCCCTGTTGTAAATTTGCTTAACTTTGGAAAAATAACCCTTTCCCCCTATGAACGAAAAAGGCAAGAGCGGAAAAGTCAGCTTTACCAACGCAGCTTTAATGCCGCAGGAGGAGCAGCTGGAAACTGCGGTGAAACACATAAAACTATCCATAGGGATCCCCTCCGACAAGAAGAATGATGAAAAAAGAGTTG
>CAYRQY010000099.1:0-8601 GCA_964426435.1 uncultured Rikenellaceae bacterium
AGTTCTCCCATCAAAGCCGGTTCTTTCATGCCTGCCCAATGAGCATAAATAAAAATATTTCTGACGTCGTTTCTCTGTCCCATAATTTAAGGTTTTACCTGGCTCTTTTAGGGGCACGTTCCCTGATAATTAAATTTGCATCCTGAAGTCTTCTTCCAAGGTCATCATCTTTAGCTACCTTATCTATATCCTTTTCAAGGCCAAGTACCATAAGTACCTTAACATATGCACCAATGCTCACATTGGGATTGCCTTTCTCAATGGACAATAGAGTTGGTCTGCTAATATTTGCCCTCTCAGAGACCTGCTGCGTACTGTATCTTCTTCTCAGCCTGGCCAGTTTAATATTTTCACCAAGTGTCGAGACGACTTTCTGAGCCTTTGGTAGCAATACTGGATTTCTGGATTTCATAACGTAAAATAATATTTACAAATATAATTATTTTTGTAAAATACAATTTACGTTATGAATATTTTTATAATTGATTATACCGACTTTTGTCAGGTCATGCCTTTTTTAGCAGTTTTATTCTTATTGTCGTATTTGGTGTCAGAAATCTCCCGTTGGGCAGGAGAGTGGTCGATGTCCTGAACTTTGTGGAATTATTATATGAGAAAGGGATTGCTTTATACATTCAGCAATTCAACATGCTCACCATAGAGAACGGTAAAGAGAATCCTGTTGTCAAAATGTTACTACAGATGTTGAGTATTGGTGCGGAGATGGAAAACTCCCAGCGAAAAATTTACTACAGCATTTTTCGATAATCTGACCACCCGATGGGGTCAATAAGCTCATTTATACAACATTCTTTTTTCAAACAATGGACAATTACCTTCGTTTATTGTCTTTCATTTGAACTCAAACATAGGACAATAAAACGTATTTACTGTCTTTTGTTTGATTTTTTATTATCTTTGTAAGATATACTAATTAAACGCTTTGGCTAAAAATTTCATATTAGAGCAACTCAAAAAAGAATTCAAGGGTAAGCCATTCTTTACCAGGGAATCATTGTTGGCTTTCTACCGGCAATTTGATCCAGACTTAAATGAATCAACATTCCGTTGGAGGTTATATTCGCTAAAAGCAAAACAAATTATCACTCCCATATCTCAGGACCTTTTTACGCTTAATTTTAAGCCAAATTTTAAACCTGATGTTTCTGACGTAGAAAAAATTGCAGGCAAGGTCGAGAAGCAATTTGCCACCATGAAATATTGCATCTGGTCAACGAAAACAATCAGTGAATTTATGCTACATATTCCAGGTAAGTTTATGACTATTCTGGAGGTAGAGCAAGACGCATTAGAGCCATTATATGAGTATCTGAAAACTCAAAACTATAATAATGTTTATATCGAACCAGAAGCAAAGGAAATTGAACGTTACATTTTCGATTCGGAACAACCAGTAATTTTACAGTCTTTAATTTCAAAAACCCCAATCCAGAAAGTTGGTAAGATTTATACAGTTACCCTTGAAAAGCTGATTGTAGACCTATTTTGTGACAAGAACCTGTTTATCGCTTTCCAGGGAGCTGAATTAGTTCATATCATCAATAACACATATCACCGCTATTCCATTAATTTCACAAAATTATTCCATTATGCCAGAAGGAGGGGAAAAGAGACAGATCTGAAAAGCTACCTGACAACAAAAACGGATATCCACAAAAATATAATCCATGATAAAGCGTGAATCACTTTCATTAGACTGGATAGCCGGAAGAAGAAAAAAGTTCGGGAAGGATCCAACCATTATTGAAGGTATGATATATGCTTTGTATCTCCTGGAATGCCTCAAACTCTCCGGATTGGATTTTATTTTTAAAGGAGGAACAAGTTTAATACTACTGTTAGATCATCCAAAACGATTCTCAGTGGATATTGATATCATTCTGAATCCATCAATAAAAAAAGCTGGTCTGGAAGAATATCTTGAGAAGAGAATTGATTCCAGCAACTTTATCCGTATGGAACTTGATGAACGCAGGAGCTATCAACCAGGTATCCCGAAGGCACATTATAAATTCATCTATGTATCGAACTTCTCAACCAGGGATAGGGATGGGCGACCTATTTCAAATTCTGAACGGGAAACATTGCTTGATATCGTTTTTACTGAAAACCCATATCCTGTGCTTGTTGAAAGATCTTTACAGACTGAATGGCTCGATACTGATGGGGAGATCACAAAAGTTAATATGCCTGATGTAGATTCAATTACAGGAGATAAAATGACTGCTTTTGCTCCAAATACCACTGGAGTGCCTTATGGTATGGAGAAGGAAAAAGAAATAATGAAGCAACTATTTGATATTGGCTGTTTATTTGATCATATTGTTGATAATGAGATTGTAAAAAAGGCATTTTATAATTGTGTAAAGTCAGAAATCGAATATAGGCCAGACAGGAAAATTAAATCACCTGACCAGGTATTGAGAGATATTATTGAAACATCTTTAATGATCTCACGAATAGCTAGCTTATCATCCAAAGAAACAACCCGGGAATTAAATGAAATATATACAGGTATAAATCAGTTCAGACATTACGTTTTTGAAGGCACTTATGGATTAATGGATGCAAAACTTGCTGCTTCCAAAGCTGCTTACCTGGCTGCAATAATTCTTACTGATCATCATGGAGAAATACAAAGGTTTAACCAGGGAATTCCACTTACTGATTACCTGATAACCAATCCTGAGTATAATTCTTTAAATAAACGTTTAAAATTTGTCGCTGGCGGAGAACCATTATACTACTGGTACAAAACATTACAGATATTATACCCAGGTACCTAAATCAGAAATCAAACTCAAGTAGTTCATCCCCTTTATTAACTTCATTCCAAAGCCTGATGGACATTATAATAAAACTATTAATCTTATTGATTGCTAACTGGAATAATAATGGAGTAAAATAACCTTCTATATGTACATCTCCAACATGCTCCACTTCCTTGACGAACAAGGAAACATCCCCAAACAAATGCCAAAAGAAGCCAGAGAACTGGCAAGTTTCTTTGCATTGATAATCGACACAACCACCAATATTAAACCAAGAAGGTTGAAAGCTACTGATATCAGGTGCTTTGAAAAGGGATGTCACGGCACGGCACGGGTTGAAATATTGCCTTCAAATGACATTCATTGGATGTGTTCAAGGTGTGAAAATGAAGGGAAAATTAGTCATTGGCAGGGGACAAAGTGGGATAATAGTAAAATCACATGGCACTAATTTTATTACCACATTTATTACCACAAAGAAAAATGCCGTTGTAATTGATTGATTTACAACGGCATCTTGTTTTAATCTGTCGGGGTGAGAAGATTGCCGCAAATGCTTCGCTTTGCGGCGGACTTCCATGGGGCGACCTAAAAGAAAAAGCCCTGCAACGCTTTGCGTTGCAATGGGGCTTTGTTTTCAATTCGCTTATGCCAGCAAGCTGTCAACGCTCATGAAAAACAAAGCCCCGTCGCTTTCGCGACAGGGCTTTTTCTTTTGTCGGGGTGAGAAGACTCGAACTTCCGACCCCTACGTCCCGAACGTAGTACGCTACCAACTGCGCTACACCCCGCTTTGTCCTCCGTAGCCTTGGCGATCGTGCAATCGTGCAATCGTGCAATCATGCATTGTCCTCCGTTGCTCCGGCGACGGCCGGCACAAAAATAATACTTTTTCCCGGCTTTTATCAATTCATTCACCTGAGTTCCTCTTCCAGACGAAAAATTCATCGATCAGCTTAAGTTTTTCCAGGTTGGGAACGGGACCGGTGCGGGGTGTGCCCCTGAAATAGAGCACCGTCTCCCCTTCCTCGCTGAATACCGGCCAGTGAAGAAGGCCTTCTTCATTAGGATCGCCTCTCTTTACAAAATTGGTCCAGTACTTCATCATCATCTCCGACAGGGCCTTCTGCTCATCAGTAGCCTTCATTGCCGGGTTCTGCTCAAGATGACCGAATACATACGGTATCTCCATCCCATGGGCAGCCCCGCGTGCAGGCGGAAGGCCTGGGTAGAGCGGCTCCGGGGTGAAATGATCAAAATAATAAACGAACACCTTCGAATTGCCGGTTTTCGTCTGCAGCCTTGCCCACGCCCAGGAAGGCCAGGCAAAGGTGATCTCACGAAAAAGATCTGCCAGCGGCTGGAAAGTTCCCGATACCGAATCGGGTGGATAAAGTTCCAAAACCCTGTCGGCAAGGTATCCGAACCGGTTCCTTACACTTGTGAAGTACTGCTCTGGCTGCATCGGTCGCGTGAACATTGATCCCTCATCGGAGTTTGTGCCTATTATGACATTCACATCATTATACTTTCCGTCCTGGTATAGTTTGTACTGGTCGCCGGTGATCACATAGCCGTCGACAACCGGCCAGAAGAACCCCATCTGTGCGGCCGGGTCCTTCATCCAGTGTTCAGGTTCAATCCTGCGAAGTCCGGCAATCGAGCTTACCCCCATCCGTTCCATGAACCTCAGCCCTTCAGTCTCAGCACCTTTGAGCAGGGGCATGTAATTGCCATTATCCCTGTTCTCTCCTGCCGGAGCGAACGAACCGCCGCTCTGGCTGATGGCTCCCCTGAAGAGACCCCTGGCAAGAGGCGAGGCTGCAAGCATGCTTACCGATATTGCACCGGCTGACTCTCCGAAGATCGTGACCTTTGACGGATCACCTCCGAACGCACCGATGTTCTTCTGCACCCACTTCAGTCCGGCTATCTGGTCGAGCAGTCCGTAGTTACCCGAAACCTTGTTCTTCGATTCGGCAGTCAGCCCGGGATGTGCCATGAAACCAAGCGGCCCGACCCGGTAAGCAACACTCACCACAACCACTCCCATCTCTGCCAGCCTTTCACCGCTATAGACAGGTATTGATGTCGATCCAAGGGCAAAACCACCTCCGTAGATCCAGACCATAACCGGCAGCTTCTCACCTGACGATCGGGCAGGAGTCCATACGTTAAGATAGAGGCAATCCTCTGACGTCCCCGGATCGGCTGTTCCCGGTATACTCCTTTGCGGCTGCGGGCAGGCGGGCGCAAATTTGTCGGCCTTCAGAACACCATCCCATTTTTTTACCGGCTGAGGAGGCCTCCATCTCAACTCACCAACAGGAGGAGCAGCAAAAGGTATTCCCCTAAATACCGTGATGCCGTTCTCCTCAACTCCTTCAACCCTCCCGCCTTCAACCTTAACCTGCGATACCGGCCTGTCGGTACTGCATTGATTCAACAAGATGAATGATAACAGTGCCAGAAATGATAATGTCCTCTTCATTGAAAAAATTTTGTCAGCAAAATTAACAGTAATAAGGATTAATAGTCTCTCCGGAACTCTTTAAATGCGGTTAATTATTCAGGAAAAATATTTTCATCCTCCCCGTAGCGAAAAGGACTTTCGTCGGCATAAATGCTCTACAGTAAAGATTATTTCATAATTTACCGCTCTGAAAACAGTCACCAAAAAGTAAATTCCGAATGTCGCAGGGCAGGATTCTATCAATTGACATCATGAGGGGTCTGACCCTTCTCCTGATGCTTTTCGTAAACGATCTTAACATGAATGTTGCTCCTCAATGGCTTGGGCATACCGAGGCAGGTTTCGACGGCATGTGGCTTGCCGACTGGGTATTCCCCGGATTTCTCTTTATCGCAGGTATGTCGGTGCCGTTTGCACTGTCAAAAAGGTTTGCAAATGAAGAACCGGCAAACATGATCATCCGGCATATTGTAAAAAGAGCACTGAGTCTTGTAATTATAGGCGTGTTAATGCTCAATACATCAAGAGTTGAGCCTGTTCTGACTGGTTTAAGCAGAAACCTTTGGGCGCTGCTGATGTACACGGGTGTTTTTCTTGTCTGGAATGATTACCGCAGCCGGGAGAAGAGGTTTTTCACCGTGGCAGGATTAAGATTGACTGGTATTATCCTGCTCGTTTTTCTCGTCTTTAAATTTAATTCCGGGGAATCCGCGAACAGCGGTTCACTAATAACCGGATGGTGGGGTATCCTGGGGCAGATAGGCTGGGGATATCTCGTAACTGCCCTTACCTATATGATATGCCGCGAATCTATCTTAAAGACATCAGTTGTTGCTGTTTTTTTCCTGGCACTGAATATTCTCGACAGCCTTGGTTATACCGGCTACCTCGAAAACATTAAGCCCGTGCTGGGGATCATTATCCAGGGGAATGTGCCGTTCATTGTTACAGCTGGCCTGATCGGGGGACTGATAATCAGAAAGATACCACGCCAGGAATTCAGTAAGGTAACAGCCATCTTTGCCGGAATTGCCATCATCTGCCTGGCAGCGGGTTTCTTCCTGAGGAAATGGTTCATAATATCCAAGATTCTTGCCACACCGAGCTTCGGCCTTATTTGCACGGGGATCAGCTTCCTGGTTTACGTCGTGGTTTACCTGATAGTCGATGCAAGAGGTTATAACAGGTGGACCTTCTTACTGAGACCCGCCGGGGAGAACTCCCTGACAACATATCTTGCACCGACAATCCTATATCATATTATATGGCTGTCGGGCATTCCTGTTCTAATCTACAAGCAATCGACCGAACCCCTGGTCGTTATAGCGGGATCGGTTGTATGGACACTTCTTATGGCCGGTCTGGCTGCCTTGCTTGCAAGGGCTGGGATCAGGCTCAGATTATAATTTTTTTATCTGTGAACTGTAAGGTTTCCCTCATCGCGGATTCGACAGTTCCTTCCATTGATATCAATGGATCCTCTTAAAAAAGTAGTCTCCCCTGAATTTCAGGAGACTGCGTGAGCAGCGGTATTCATTATTCAGGTATTCAGTCATGATCTTCCTGATCTTCGCCTTGCGGTCCCCGCCCCGTTTGTGAATCTCAATCTGAATAAAGAGCGGCCTGCATCTCCTGAGGGTTTCGGCAGCACCCTGCAGAACTTCCATCTCGTGACCCTCCACATCTATCTTAAGCAGATCCAGACGTGTCACATTAAGCGAGTCGAGAGGCTTGAACAAAAAGTCTCCCTCTGTGTCGGGACATATGCTGGTTGTCCCCACATTCAGGTTCAGTGGCGATCTGCTCATTGCAGAGCCAAATTCCATGTCACATCTCTTTTCCGTATCGGAGAGGCCAAACTTGTGAAGGGTAATATTCGGGATTTCATTAATCCGGATAATATCCTTCATATATTCGTTCATCTTTGGATGAGGTTCAAAGGCCTCCACCTTAAGTTCAGGATTGAAGAGTGTTATAAAGCTGTAGGTGCCGAAGCAGGCTCCGACATCAAACATCACAGGGTTTACAATGGTCCGGCTGAGGTCCAGAAAATTCCTTATTTTCTCCAGCTCCCTTACAATTGCCTTGCCGTTCTTAATATTGCCCCTGAAGCTTCCCGTCGTTGCTGCGGCAAAATATGGCACGTTCAACTCCCTGCCAAGGTAATCTGCGGTAAGTATTTGTTCATTCTGTTCCATTTCTGCAATGCTTATCAGTTTAAATCGCCGGATATTCCCTGTAAATATGATATTCTTGACAAAATTACGGAAAGAAAATACCGGAAAAACTGACTTTTCTAATATCCCTATATCTATCTTAGTACATTATTTATACTTCATGATCGTTCACCTTCATTTCCACAGAAGAGCTACCGGTGTTACAAGAAGTGTTGAGAGTATTCTGCCTGCTCTCAACAATTATCATGAAGCAAGGGCATTCGGCTACGGCATCAGGGCACAAAAAATGGGCTTAATTGCTTTACTCAGGGTTATTTTTTCGGGACAAAAAGTGATAGTTCATGCACACCGTAACAATGAGATGATCTTTGCCCTGCTCCTGAGAAACCTGGGAGGAAGATTCCTGCTTGTCTTTACCCGGCACTCCGATACCATGCCATCCGGATTCACCCTTTTCCTTATGAAAAGGGCTGACCGCCTTATAAGCCTCAACCCGGCGATGTCGGAAATGCTTCCTTTCAGGAATACCCTAATAAGGCACGGCGTGAACACCGAGTTCTTCGATATCGGGGAGAAGAAGAGGCCGCCCGGAATAGTCCAGGAGAACCTCATCAGTGTGATTGGCCGCATAAGGCCTGAGAAAGCACAGCTCACAGTGGTTAAAGCTGCTTCGCCGCTCCTCAGGGATAATCCTTCCTGGGGGATTCTGTTGATTGGCAAAACGGATAAGGGAGATTATCACAACGAGATCTTATCGGCCGCTTCCGGACAGGGAATCTCCGGCCAGGTTCACATCATCCCGGAGACCGACAACATACTGAGTTATTACCATGCGAGTGGCATGGTTGTAATTGCATCATTATCAGAAGGATTTTCACTTGTGTGCCTCGAAGCCATGGCCTGCGGACTGATAACAATCGCCACCGAAGGGGTGGGAATACACTCCGAAGTGATCCGGCACGGAGAAAATGGTTTCCTGTTTCCGGCAGATAATCCTGAGGCTTTGAGGAGAATACTCTCCGATATTATCGAAAAAAGGATTGATCTTGATCCTTATCTGATCAGAAAAGCTGTGACTGACAACTGGAGCATAAACAAATCTGTCTCTGAATTGTTAAAGCTCTACAAAATTAACGAGTAATCCTGGTCTTAATCTGAT
>CAYRQY010000100.1:0-8565 GCA_964426435.1 uncultured Rikenellaceae bacterium
AGTATGGGTCCGGAGTATGGAACAGGGTCCTGAGAACCACCGCAAATGCGCCATTTCTGCTCGATCCGGTAAATCTGAGCCTGCTGAGAAGCACCGGACTGACAAAACGGAGACTATATGAAGAGACCTTTGATACACTCAGGAGTATCTGGACGAAAGAGGAATGGATAAACAGGCCTGCCTCATACGAATCAATCACCACTCCGAAAAAGCGGGAGTACGCCAGCTATCATTCACCGGTTCTCAGCATTAATAAAAACATCGCTGCGATAAAGACGACCCTTTATGACCCGCCCAGGTTCGTTCTTATTGACCCTTCAACACGAACGGAAAAAACTCTCCATACTCCGGGTCGTATATATCCTTATCTGATCTCATCGGCACAGTCATACCTGGTATGGGTTGAAACGCAGATCGATCCCAGGTGGGAGAACAGGAATTATTCCGTGATCCGGATGATGGATGTGAGAGACGGGAGTATTAAACAGTTATCCTGGAAATCGAGGTACATGTCGGCAGCCATTTCACCTGATGGCAGGGTAATTGCGGCGACTGAGAACACGCCTGACAACAGGAACAACCTGGTAATGATAGATGTACGGACGGAAAGGCCTCTTGCCTCCGTGCCGGTTCCCGGTAATGTGTACCTGCAGAAACCCCAGTGGTCTCAGGATGGCCGCAAAATCACCATGATATTCCTCGCTGAAGAGGGAGAAGGCATCATATCTTTCAACAGCTCAGAAAGAACATGGGAAATACTTCTTGAGCCGGGCCCGGCCGATTATCAGTCATCCTTTCTGCGAAATGATTCCCTTTTTTACGTATCCTCATCTTCCGGTACCGAGAATGTATACGTTCTCACGCCTGAAGGCAAAACTGTCAGTCTTACCAGTTCAAGGTTCGGAGCAATAGACCCCCTGTTCAGCGGAGGCAGGATGTTTTTCAGCGACTATTCCTTCAGCGGCAACAAAATTTGCCAGGCCGATCTGGCAGCGGCAGCAGCAGCCGGCCTGACGCCCGGTGAAAGTTCATTCCTTGTTGACAGGCTTGGCCCTGATATGCCTTCCCCCCAGGCATCAGCAATGCCGCATGATTATACACCGGTCAGGTACAGGAAATGGCTTCATCCCTTCCGTTTCCACAGCTGGATGCCCTTTTATGCCGACCTCGACGAGATAAGGTCAGATCCCCGTAATGTCCGGCCCGGATTTACCCTTATGTCGCAGAATCACCTGAGCACTGTCGTTACAACACTTGGTTATGAATACTCTGAAAAAAGGCATTTGCTCCATTCGCAGCTTACGTGGAAGGGATGGTACCCGGTTATTGATACAAGGGTCGACTATGGCGAGGAGCCTCAGATCTACAAGCTCGGGTATAATGTAGGCGATCCGGCAACCATTGGTCCCGGAATATCAGTAACAAACCGGATATCAGTACCCTTAAGGTTTACTGCAGGCAGATTCACTCAATTCATACAGCCCTCACTGTCGGTGAACTACCGCAATTATTATATCTATATAAGGGAAGATGACACTTATGATTATGGCCAGACACAGCTCTCAGCGCGCTTTTATTTCTCTAATTATCACCGTTATGCAATAAGGGATATTTACCCCAGGAGCGCACAGGTTTTAGACTTCAACTTTTCCTTCTATCCTTTCGACCAGGATATTTACGGATCCTTCATAACCCTGAGGAGCGCTGTCTATCTTCCGGGGTTATTAAGGAACAACGGGATCAGGCTGAGATATGAGGCAGATAAGCAGGTGGTTGAAAAAATTCCTCTCTGGAACAGGATAGGGCATCCGCGGGGATATAAAAACATAGCGTCGGAAAGCCTGCATCTTTTATCTGCTGATTATGTTGCGCCCCTGCTTTATCCCGATTTCAATATTATAAGCCTGATTTATCTTACCCGCCTCAGGACGGATATGTTCTTCGATTATGCAGCCGGAGCCCGCAACTATTATTTCAGGACTGGTGATTCAGGGCTGGTCTATGACAGGTTTGTGGATGACACGGAGACATTCATGTCGTGGGGAGTTGAGCTGATGGCGGATTTTTTTGTATTGCGGCTTCCTTTCATGGTTTCGGCAGGCACCAGGCTCTCATGGAAAAGTTTTCAGACTCTCCCTTTGACGGAGTTTCTCTTTACCATCGATATATACGGTATGAGTATCGGTAAGAAGAGGCCTTAAGCCTTTCCCGGAGCAGTCAGCCCGGATGCCAGCTGCCGTATCAGATCCCATGCTTTTTCGGCGTGATCGAGGGTGACGTTTGTTTGTCCGGTGACCATCCTGAGGGTGTATCTGTCATTCAGGGTTGTGTGCGTGAGGTAGATCTTCCCGGAATCGTTGATCAAATGGTTCAGTTTCTCGTTAAGGCAGTTCAGTTCCCCTTCACTGCAGCCGCCGGGATTATACCTGAAGCAGACTATATTGATTATTACGGGTGCCAGTATTTCAAAATCCGGATCTGCCCCGATCAGCTCTGCCAGTCTGGCTGCTATACTGATATGATACCTTATCTTGCTGCGCAATCCTTCAGCGCCATAGGACCTGATGACGGACCATAGCTTAAGCGCCCTGAATCTTCTTCCCAGCGGTACGCCCCAGTCGCGGTAATCCTTCACAACCCCCCTGGTCCTTGTCTTAAGGTATTCGGGCAGTATTTCGAATGTCCTCACCAGGGCATCGGTATCCCTGACAAAATATGCAGAGCAGTCGAAATTGGTGAACATCCATTTATGAGGGTTGAAGACGAAACTGTCGATTTGCTCCATCCCTTTAATCATCCACCGGAATTCTGGCAGTAAAAGGGCTGTTCCGGCCATTGCTGCATCTACATGAAGCCATATATTGTGTCCTTCGCATATTTCCCCCACGGCTTCCAGCGAATCAACAGCTCCCGACCCTGTGGTTCCGATAGTGGCAATAACACAGCATGGCACATAGCCATTGCTGATATCGTCGGTAACGGCCTCATTCAGTTTCTCTTCATCTATTGAAAAATCTTTCTTCACAGGTATCTTCACAAGGTTCTTCCTTCCTATACCGCAAATTCCGACAGCCTTTTCCACAGAGGAATGGGTTTGGGCAGAGCAGTATACCCTGAGAGTTCTCCCGCTGTTCAATCCCTCGTAGTTGGAGCTGAAGCCTGTGACCTTTTCCCTGGCAGTCAGTATTGCGGCAAGAGTTGCCGTTGAAGCCGTATCCTGTATCACTCCTGTGAATGATTGCGGCAGGCCTGTGAGGTCCCTCAGCCAGATCATAACTGTTTCCTCGAGCTCAGCAGCGGCCGGCGATGTTTCCCATATCATGCACTGGACCCCCAGGGCAGCAGTTATCATCTCTGCCAGGACCGAAGGGGGGCTGCTGTTTGCAGGAAAGTAGGCGAAGAAAGAGGGATGCTGCCAGTGAGTGATCCCGGGCATGATTATTTCCTCAAAATCCGCGATTATCTTCTCAAACGATTCGGAATTCTCTGGCGGTGCGGCAGGCAGTCTGCCGAAGATCTCACCCGGCTTTACGGAGGACTTTACCGGATACTTTTCAATATTCTCCATGTATGCGGCCATCCATTCGACCAGGGCATGGGCATGTTTCCGGAATTCGTCGGGTGTCATTCAGGATTTGCTATCTTATCGATTCCGCAAGCAGGATTATTTTGTTTGTCCTGACCTCGATCACTCCTCCGTTTATCTCGTAACCGGTCTCCTTCCCGTTTTCATCAACTATATAAACAGGTCCTGCCTCCAGTGTCGAGATAATGGGTGCATGGTCCTTCAGTACCTGGAAAGAGCCGTTTCTGCCGGGGACTCTTACGGATTTGATATCCCCGTCATAAATTTTTTTTTCGGGAGTAATTATTTCTAATTTCATTTCAGATGATGATCTGTTGTCATTCTCACGTGAGACTCCCTAGCGTGAGTGGGCCAGGATCTTCTCGCCCTTGGCTATTGCGTCTTCGATTGTGCCGACAAGCATGAAAGCTGATTCAGGATACTGGTCCACCTTGCCATCCATTATCATGTTGAATCCTCTGATTGTATCCTCGATCGAGACCAGGACTCCCTTTATTCCGGTAAACTGTTCAGCCACGTGGAAAGGTTGTGAGAGGAATCGCTGAACACGGCGTGCACGGTGAACAACAAGCTTGTCCTCCTCGGAAAGTTCATCCATCCCGAGGATGGCTATAATATCCTGCAGCTCATTATATCTCTGCAGCAATTCCTTTACTTTCTGGGCGCAGGTATAGTGAGCCTCTCCCACTATATCTGCCGTCAGTATCCTTGATGTTGAGTCGAGGGGGTCGACAGCAGGGTAAATGCCAAGTTCCGATATTTTCCTGCTGAGCACGGTTGTTGCATCCAGGTGTGCGAAGGTGGTTGCGGGTGCCGGATCGGTGAGGTCGTCGGCCGGGACATAGACTGCCTGTACAGAGGTAATCGATCCGTTTCGGGTTGAAGTTATCCTCTCCTGCATTACTCCCATCTCCGTGGCAAGAGTCGGCTGGTAACCGACTGCCGACGGCATCCTTCCAAGAAGGGCAGATACCTCCGAGCCTGCCTGCGTGAAACGGAACACGTTATCCATGAAGAAGAGAATATCTCTTCCCCCGCTGTTCCCGTCTCCGTCGCGGAAGTGTTCCGCTACGGACAGCCCCGACAGGGCTACCCTGGCCCTTGCTCCGGGAGGTTCGTTCATCTGGCCGAACACAAGCGCGAGCTTGGAACTCTTCAGGGCGTCCATATCGACCTTCGAAAGGTCCCATCCTCCGGCTTCCATATCTTCAAGGAATTCCTTCCCGTAGTTTATTACACCGGCTTCGAGCATCTCCCGCAGCAGGTCATTCCCTTCCCTGGTACGCTCGCCGACACCGGCAAAAACCGACAATCCCGAGTATGCCTTGGCAATGTTGTTGATCAGCTCGAGTATTACTACCGTCTTTCCCACGCCTGCGCCACCGAACAATCCGATTTTGCCGCCCTTCGAATAGGGTTCAATAAGGTCAATCACCTTAATACCCGTGTAAAGGACATCCTTTTCGGTTGAAAGCTCCTCATAAACCGGCGGCTTCCTGTGAATGGGGTAACCTCCCTTCCTTTCCAGCGGACCGATTCCGTCGATGGGCTCGCCTGTCACATTCATCAGCCTGCCTTTTATCTGTTCGCCGATCGGCATCGTTATCGGCTGGCCCGTGGCAACTACCTCCATACCCCTGCGAAGACCGTCAGTTGAGTCCATCGCTATCGTACGGACGGTATTCTCCCCTATATGCTGCTGGCATTCCACCACCAGGCTGGTTCCGTCGTCTCTTTTAATCTCAAGAGCATCATAAATGTCAGGCATTTCGAATCCCTGCTTTTCAAATGACACATCAACCACCGGACCTATTATCTGGCTGATCTTTCCAACATTATTTGACATAAATAGAAGTAATTGGTTTTTGAGGTTACAAATTTAATAAAATTTGATTTGGATACCGATTCATCGCCATTTTTTGAATCAACTACCATTATTGCATCCTGCGAAACAATTGTTTACCTTTATCAGCTTCAACCTGTATAATATGAAGAAACTTGCTTTTCTGTCCGTTCTTGCCCTGGTATTTGCAGTTACCTGCAATGCCCAGTTTACCAGGCTGGGCGGCGGACTTGCCCTGACTACCGGTTTCAGCTTCAACCACCAGGAGGGAGATGAATACAGGTGCGGACCTGCAGGTTTATACCTTAACGGGATATATGAAGCTTCGCAGGTGCTTCATTTTGCGCCTTCATTTTCATTCATTCTGCCTAATATAACTAAGGACCCGGAGATACCGGAGCATGAGACCAGGACGTCTGTTTCCTGCCTTATGTTTGATCTGAACGGGCATTATATAATAAATTCCTTCGTACCTCTGGAGTTTTACGGTCTGGCTGGTTTGAATATAAATTATGCAATGATGAAGCGGGTATCCACATCCGGAATCTCTTCAGACACCTATAGCCAGTCAGACAATGCCATGGGCCTCAATATCGGAGCAGGCACGTATGTGAGGGCGGGCAAGAGACTCGATATGTGCATCGAGATGAAATACATTATCAGCAAGTACACCCAGATTGTGCTTAATGCCGGATTTTTGTTCTATGCCGGTCAGTCTGACAGGCGATAGGAATCAGAGCTTTTGTTCAGTGCTCTCTTCCGGTGAGTGATTCAGCAAAGCGTAACAGCTCTTCCATGCGCTCCCTTCTTACTTCAACCCTCTCAAGCAGCCTGAATGACGCATTGATGTAATCTCCTGCAATCGTGGTAGTTGCCTCTTTGACTCCCAGGCGGTCATATATCTCTTTCACAGTTCCGATCTTCTCTTCAGGGCTTGCACCCTCGCCCGAGTAGAGAACCTGGAGTACCTTGCGCTGTTCAGTGGAAGCAGCTTCCATGGCCTTTATGTATAGGAATGTCTTCTTGTTTGCCACAATATCGCCACCCGAGGCTTTCCCGAAGATTTTCTCGTTGCCGTACAGATCGAGCAGGTCATCCTGGATCTGGAATGCTATGCCAAGGTTCCTGCCGAAATCATAAAGATATTCTGCGTTTTTATGATCGGCCCCGCCCGCAATTGCCCCTATCTGGCAGGATGCTGCAAGAAGGACCGCCGTTTTCTTCTCGATCATTTTCAGGTAATCCTCCTGGGATATAACTGACAATCTTTCAAAATCCATATCCATCTGCTGTCCGATGCAAACATCGATGGCTGCCCTGTTATAGATCCTGAGAATATCCGGCAAAAGCCTGGCGGGAGTCTCCAGAAGGCACTCATTTGCAATGAAAACCATTACATCTCCTGAAAGGATGGCCTGGTTTGTGTTCCATTTCCTGTGTACGGTAGGTGCGTTTCGCCTTATCGGAGCCTGATCCATTATATCATCGTGTACAAGGGTGAAATTATGGAATACCTCAAGTCCCGTGACGGGCATTATGGCTTCATCAATCCTGTCAGTAAAAAGGTTGCAGGCCATCAATGACATTACCGGCCGCAATCTTTTGCCCCCGGCGCTCAGTACATATCTGACCGGTTTGAAAAGCAATGGTGCTTCTTCGGGAAAAGAGAGGCTGGCTACTGCCCTGTTTATCAGCTCAGTAATCTGTTCTCTGGTATACATGATACGAATCTGTTATCTCCTCAAATTTAGGTAATCCTCCCCTGATATTGATGAAAATCTGTTACAAAATTGTTACAGTAGAATGATGCTGCTTTTACTAAATTGATTTTATTTGCATAAAATTTTATTACCGGCATGCAATATCGCCTGATTGATTTTCTCTCGCTCGTTGGATCGCTTGGTTTATTCCTGTTCGGGATGAAGATCATGAGCGAAGCCCTGCAGAAGACGGCAGGAGACAAGCTCAGGCAGATACTGGCATCGATGACTTCCAACCGTTTCAAGGGGGTTCTTACCGGTTTCCTGATAACTGCAGCCATTCAGTCATCGTCGGCTACCACAGTGATGATTGTGAGTTTCGTCAATGCCGGGCTCCTTTCCCTGACAGAGTCGATAGGTGTGATTATGGGAGCAAATATTGGCACTACCGTTACGGCCTGGATGATCTCCATACTTGGCTTCAACATGAAGATCAGCATACTGAGCCTTCCTCTCATCGGGCTGGGGTTTCCGCTTCTGTTCTTTAAAAATGCCAGGGCCAAATACTGGGGTGAGTTTGTCATAGGCTTTGCATTTATATTCCTGGGGCTTGAGTTTCTGAAAACGAATGTCCCTGATATACAATCAAATCCTCATATCCTGTCGTTTCTGCAGAATTACACGAACATGGGGTTGGCCACCACGCTGCTCTTCATACTTATCGGGACCCTGCTGACGGTAATTATCCAGTCCTCTTCCGCAACCATGGCTCTCACACTGGTGATGTGCAACAACGGATGGATCCCCTTTGAGGCGGCCGTTGCCATGGTTCTGGGCGAGAATATCGGGACGACAATTACGGCAAATGTGGCAGCCCTTGTGGGTAATGTCTCCTCAAAAAGGGCAGCAAGGGCGCACTTCATCTTCAACATCCTGGGAGTCGTGTGGATTATTACAATAATGCCCCTTTTTCTGAAAGCCGTTGCAGGTATTATGGACTCTTCCGGGCTTGGCGACCCTTTTACACACAAGGAGAGTGTTCCGGTTGCACTTTCTCTCTTCCACTCTTCATTTAATATTATTAACACACTTGTTCTCATCGGCCTGGTGAAGCTCATCGAGAGGGTTGTAATCTGGATGGTTCCGCTGAAGGAGGATGAAGATGAAACTTTCAGGCTGAAGTATATAAGCTTTGGTTTGCTTACAACATCGGAGATGTCGATTCTGCAGGCAAAAAATGAAATTAACCTGTTTGCACGGCGAATTTCGAAGATGTTCACTGCCCTTGTTAAAAGATTCAATACAGCAAACCGCAAGGATTTTGTCAAACTCGAGGAAAAGATCGCCAAATACGAAAAGATCAGCGATAATATTGAAGTGGAGATAGCAGCATATCTCACAAAGATTCTCGCCAATCACGACATTACGGCAGCCAG
>CAYRQY010000101.1:0-8557 GCA_964426435.1 uncultured Rikenellaceae bacterium
TTAACACTCTTAAAAAGAAGGAAGCAGCAGCTCCTCCTCCCGCTCCCTCAAAGGAGGAAGTCCTTCTTACCGAGATCCGTGATCTTCTGAAGAAGTAAAGACAATGCATGCATTGTCTTTACTTCTGATAAGGTCATGGCATGCCATGACCCACGTTGCAAAAAGGGCATGGCATGCCATGCCCCTTTTTGCGATCCTGATATCGCCATCTTCTTTCGGGCAGGATCTCCCTTCCGGTATGAAGATCTGGTTCAACAGGCCTGCTGAAAACTGGAACGAGGCCCTGCCTGTCGGAAACGGAAAGCTTGGAGCCATGATCTTCGGAGGAGTCGAAAATGAACGGCTCCAGCTTAACGAAGAATCCGTATGGACGGGCGAACCCCGCTGGGATGCCAATCCGGAAGCCCTGAAAACCCTTCCGGTGGTAAGAAAACTGCTGTTCGAAGGTAAGTACAGGGAGGCTGAGGTGCTTGCCCAGAGCAGTATAATGGGTAAATTCCGCCGCGACCAGGCCTCCAGCTATCAGACTCTCGGTGACCTGACCCTGAGCTTTGGCCGGCAGCGCAATATATCAAACTACCGAAGGGAACTCGATATCAGCCAAGCGGTGGCCAGGGTCTGCTACAGTGCAAACCAGACGGAATTCGTACGGGAGGTCTTTTCAAGCGCTCCCGGGCAGGCACTGGTCGTAAGGCTCACTGCCAACAGGCCCGGGGCCATCACCTTTACTGCCAGGCTCTCTAGACCGGGAGATAATGCCGACATATCATCAGCTGATGGTCAGATATTTATGACCGAACACGTTGGCGACGGCATCGGGGTCAGGATGGCAACACGACTGAAATTGCTGACTGACGGCGGATCGGTGATTTCGGGCGGCGATTCAATAAGGGTCGAAAAAGCAAATTCTGTTACCATCTTTCTGACCGCAGCTACCGATTATACCGGGATCGATCCGGTCGGATCAACTGAAGCACAGATTGCTAAGGTCTCCGCCAGCCCATACGACCAAACTCTCAATGATCATATAACCGATTACAGATCTTTTTTCGACAGGGTAAAACTCGACCTGGGTTCTTCCGATGGTAACTACTTCACAACCGATGCAAGGATTGTCGCGATGCAGAACGGGTATATAGATACCGACCTGATAGAGCTTTATTACCAGTTCGGCAGGTACCTTCTGATAAGCAGTTCACGGCCCGGCTCCCTTCCTGCCAACCTTCAGGGCATCTGGGCTGATGGTCTTCGTCCGCCGTGGAGCGCCGACTACCATATCAACATAAACATCCAGATGAATTACTGGCCGGCAGAGATCACTAACCTGGGAGAACTGCACCGGCCATTTATCGAATTCATAGATGCTCTGAGGCCAGGCGGTCGAAGAACGGCTAAGGAGGTCTATGGTATGAAAGGCACTGTGGCGCATTACACTACCGATGTGTGGCACTATACCGAACCCCTGGGAGCAATTGTATATGGAATGTGGCCTATGGGGATTGCGTGGAGCTGCCAGAACATATGGGACCATTATCTCTTCGGTGGTGATATTGATTATCTCAGGACAAGATCCTACCCGATAATGAAGGAGGCTGCAGAGTTCTGCATGGAGTGGCTGGTGAGGGATCCCAGTACAGGACTCCTTGTGTCGGGACCTTCGGTATCTCCTGAAAACAGCTTTATAATCCCAGGAGATGGCGGACGGGCAAGCATGGTAATGGGTCCGACCATGGATCACATGATCATCCGCGACCTGCTTCAGAATACAATTGAAGCCAGTAAGGTGCTCGATGCCGACAGAGCCTTCAGGACACGTATGCAAAGAACTCTCGAAAGGCTCGCACCCACAAGAATAGGATCCGACGGAAGACTTATGGAGTGGCCCGAAGAGTTTGAAGAAGCTGAGCCCGGTCACAGGCATATTTCACACCTTTTCGGTCTGCATCCCGGGAACCAGATAACAAAGCAGAATCATCCCGAACTAATGGATGCTGCCCGTAAGACAATAGAATACAGGCTTTCCCACGGCGGTGGCCATACCGGCTGGAGCCGCGCCTGGATAATCAATTTCTATGCAAGGCTTCTCAACGGGGAGAAAGCCTATGAGAATGTTCTTGAGCTGCTCAGAAAATCGACCCTGAATAACCTGTTCGACACTCACCCTCCGTTCCAGATAGACGGTAATTTCGGCGGCACATCAGGAATTACAGAAATGCTTCTTCAGAGCCATGCAGGGGAAATTGAACTTCTGCCCGCACTGCCGTCAGACTGGAAAACAGGTTATATCCACGGATTAATGGCACGGGGAGGCTTTGAAGTAAATATCGACTGGGAGAACGGCAGACTGAAGCGGGCCACTGTAATTTCAAAACTTGGCAATCCCCTTAAACTCAGTTATGCAGGAAAGATCTTCGAACTCAGGACAACAGAAATCGGAAAATCATATTACCTTGATGAAGAATTAGCAGGACTTCAGGAGAAATAATGGATGCTGTAATCAGAACTGAGAATCTTTCGAAGCATTATGGAAGGCTGAAAGCTGTCAATAACGTTTCGATTCATGTAAGGAAGGGAGAAATATACGGATTCCTGGGTCTTAACGGAGCAGGGAAAACGACAACAATCCGTATGCTTCTGGGATTGATTTGCCCGACAACCGGAAGCTCATGGCTCAACGGGACAAAAGTAAGTCCGGGGAATGCAGAGATCTGGAATAATGTAGGTTATCTTGTTGAGATCCCAAACTCATACCCGAACCTGACAGTGAGGGAAAACCTGGAAATAGTGCGCCGGATGAGGTTTATGAATGGTCAGGAAACAGTAACGGAGATTATCGAAAAACTTAAGCTCGGACCATACAGCAATGTAATCGCCAGAAACCTTTCCCTGGGCAACGCACAGCGCCTGGGGCTGGCAAAAGCACTTTTACACTCTCCTGAAATTCTTCTGCTCGACGAACCCGCGAACGGCCTGGACCCGGCAGGTATTGTAGAAATACGGGAAATGCTGAAAGACCTTGCAACCAACAGGGGTGTTACCGTTTTTGTGTCAAGCCATATCCTCGGGGAAATTTCAAGATTAGCAACCCGTATCGGTATTATTAATAATGGTGTTCTGATCAGGGAATCTTCGGTAAAGGAAATGGAAATACTGAGAAAGAAATGTCTCCAGGTCAGAACTCTTAATCAGCTTGAAGCTCTGGGACTCTTCAAAAAGAACAATTATTCTTTCACAACCGGAGAGGATGGCATGATAGAGCTGACCGGAGATGAGGCGATCCTGGCTCCTGAAAAAATTGCAACAATTCTTGTCAATTCAGGCAATCCCCCTGTTCTGCTCCGGGTTTACGAGGAGGATCTGGAGACATTCTTTCTGAGGGTAATAAGTCTTAAAGAAGACGATAAATGAAAAGTCTGTATGCCGCGCTCTATTGTGAACTCCTGAAGATCAGGAGATCAAGGGTTTTCCTGATTTCACTTGTTTTCTTTGTGTTCATTTCTCTTATGATGGGACTTCTTATGCTCATCGCAAAACACCCTGAGCTCGCTGAGAATTCCGCTATTCTGAGCACAAAAGCTTCCCTGATAGGAACAGCAGACTGGCCATCCTATTTTGATTTGTTGATGCAACTGGGACTTGTGCTTGGAGTGATAGGACCGGGAATAGTAACAATATGGGTCTTTGGCAGGGAGTATTCCGACAGGGTCATTAAAGATATTCTTGCAATGCCAGTATCCCGCTTCTATATTATATGCTCCAAATTAATAGTGGTTTTCTTCTGGAGTTTCCTGCTTTTAACACTTATGTTCCTGACTGGAATCTTTGCCGGCCTACTCACAGGACTTGACAAATGGGATACAGCCCTTCTGATCAAGAATCTGATAGTATACTCAGAAAGCTCCCTTCTCACAATACTCCTTATAACTCCTGTAGCTTTGATTACCTGCGTGAGCAGAGGGTATCTCCTTCCGGTAGGGTTCCTTATACTTATAATGATAATCACCCAGTTTCTCTTTGTGGGGCTGGAAGGCCTGGCTCCCTATTTTCCGTGGGCTATCCCCGCTCTTATTACCGGAGTTGCAGGAGCTGATACCCCGGCAGCAGTAATCGTCAGCTACATAATAATGGGTGCCGCTTCACTGGCAGGTTTTCTTGGAACTGCAGCCTGGTGGCGGTATGCCGATCATCACTGACTTTCTGCATTTATGTTGCCCAAATCGAATATAAAAAAATTCTCAAAATTCCTCCAAAAAAATTTGGAAATTAATGTTATTTATTTCTAACTTTGTGTTAGAATTATTTAACTTAAATCTATTGAGATGAAAAAAGCAGTCGTTGTTTTCGTTGTTGCAGCCCTGGTTCTTATCACCACAGGGCTATGGATCCTGTCATCCGCCGGGAAATTCACACCATTCGATCTGGTAACATTTGGCATCATAATCTGTGTTGTGGGTTTTGCTGTCTTCGTTGGTTATAAAAGGCTCACCAGCGCAAGAAGGGGTGAACCGGCCGAAGATGAACTGTCAAAAAGGATTTTGCAGAAAACTGCAGCATGGGCTTATTATGTATCACTTTACCTGTGGGTAGCTATGCTCTTTATAAAGGACAGGGTAAAACTCGACACCGAAGAGCTGATCGGCGCAGGCATCCTGGGAATGGCAGTCTCTTTTGCAGTCTGCTGGCTTATCTTTAATTTCAGGGGGGTAAGAAATGAATAACCGGATCCGGGAATACAGGGCCAGATTCAACCTTACCCAGGAAGATCTTGCCAGAAAGGTCAATGTACGAAGGGAGACGATTGTATTTCTCGAGAAGAACAAGTATAATCCATCACTGAGGCTCGCCTTTGATATTGCAAGGGTTTTCGAATCAAAAATTGAAGATATCTTCATCTTTGAATAGAGAAACTGAATATTGGGGCCTTTTTAATGAGACCTATACCCCCTTCAGGGGTCAGGGACTAAAGGTATTCCTCAAAGAATTCTGTCATTTTCTCCTGGCAGAATTTGTTCACCCGCTTTACTACATCCATCGTATGAGGCCATAGCGGCAAACGGTGGTATACAGCCGGTACACCAAGGAAATCCAGCTTTGCCTTAAGGTCATCCGACTGGCTTACCGGGACAAGCCTGTCGGAGGTCCCGTGAAAGATCAGTGTCGGAGGATCATTCCTGTCAAGGTAATAAACAGGAGAAGCCTCGCTGTAGAGATAAGGGGCTTCTTCAAATGAATATGCTATTAGATCCGTCACCAGGCGATGATTTCTGGCATATGCGGTTGTCAGGTCTGAAGGGCCGTAAATATTTACCACTGCTCTGACCTGGCATCTGTTATTCCCGGAGAATTCATTTCCCTCACCATCAGACCGATCTCCCCAGCCATAAGCCGAAAGCATTGCAAGGTGCCCTCCTGCCGATCCTCCAATCAGCGCGATCCTTTCCGGATCATATCCGTAATTCTCTCCATTGGCACACAGCCATCGTACCGCATCGTTGATATCTTCGATGCAGGCAGGATAGGGAGCATCTCCCAGCAACCTGTACGAGACTGTTGCAGTAACATATCCCCTTTGGGCGAACGCAACCAGGTAAACAAGATAATCAGATCTTTTACCGCCCTTCCAGGAGCCCCCGTGTATGAAAACAAGAAGAGGTGCAGGTCCAGTAAGGTCTGTTGGTCTGTAAATATCCAGCTGTAACGGCTTCCCATTAACATTTTTATATTCAATATTCTTTAACTCCTCAATCTCAGGCGGTATTTCAGGTTTGAGGTCTGCCAGTTTCTCAAGGCCTGACCAGACTGCCAGATAGACCGGTGATTCGAAATGGTAGCCGACCGGTGGTGCACCAGGTCTTAATGCTGAAATAATCCGTGGGGTAAAAAACAGTAAAATAGAAATAACCACAAGGATCAATAATCCTGTTAGGACCCGTTTTAAGACTTTTAATACCATATTTTTCAGATAATTCTTGGAAAACATGCTTTCATTTAATTATTCTGATGAATTTTCAATTCACCTGGAATTCCTGATATGATCAAGTATTTCCCTGAGTTTGCCATGCAGAATGGGTGCTGTTTCCGGGCCCAGAGAATTCACTTCACCATAAGGGGCTTTCCCCGCTCCATAGGTGAAGGGAGCCTTTGCATCCCACTGGCTTTTCGGAATGATATACCCGATCTCGTCGTTGGCAAGGCCGATTATGAACTTATATCTCCCCTGCATCATTTCCCTGACAGATGGCACCTCCACCGGCCCGGTATCAAAATCTCTTCCGCCGGGGGTCTCAATTCCTCCGTTGACGATCTCGGGATAGATCTCCCCGGGCATGGTCACAAAAGATATCTCTCCGATGTTGAAAGCGGAAACCTCCGTTCTCATTTTCATCCAGCCTGCCGTGCCTCTCGGGAAAATACCCATCATGGTGGCAAGCCTGAAGATCCTGTTCTTTACCGGTACCTGAAGGGTCTGTGCAACCAGCGAAACAGCAGCACTGTCGGTTACATACGAAGGATTTGCCATCGTCTTTAATGCTATCATTGCCAGTTGTTTTCCCTGTGCTTCTGCCTTGCTGAACGATGGCTCCCTGTGCTCCTCTCCGGTAAAAGGATCATGCACTGCCAGTCCCGGGTTGGTTGTCATCAGCCCGCCTATCGCTCCATTCAGATAAATAGCCGTGCCGCCGGTCCCCTTCATGATAAGTGTGTCACCATTATAAACACCCTTTTCAATTCCTTCCCTCATATAGTGCGGAAAATCTGAAGATATCATCAGGTTCCTGCTCCAGACTGTTTCCGGGTGGTTTCCCCAGGCTGAAAGGGTGCCCAGAATATTCCCGCTCTCCCTGTCGGTTACCCGGATGAATCTCAACCCGGCATCAAAAACCTCAGGTTTTCTGGTATCTGCAACCAGGTGAGCGGCACTGTTCAGATCCTCTGACAGCTCGAAACGTGCAGGGCGGATGTTTTCAACCGCTGATAACACCGACTTAACCGTCTGAACCTTTACAAATTCCAGGTAATCCCCGTCCACACCGCTTTTAAGCGGCGATTTCCCCCAGAGTCCCAGCAGGTCGGGTGCCTGGTGGGTATGTGTGGTGGCGATGATAGTATATGTGATACCGGAGCCTTCCGGAATGCGCCTGCGAATGTCGATAACGTCATCGTGCATTAATCCGATGGCATCGAGCACAACAATGGCGATGCTTGTTATCCCGTTGTCAATTATCATTGTCCTTGCCCAAAGGTCGTCATTTACGCCGTTTGCGGCCCTCCGGTTACCAAAGCCTGCTATCCACACAGGATCAAACCTGCCGTTACCGTTACCATCAATAAAGGTATCTCCCTCCTTAGGCTTGTATCTTGCATTCCCGTTTATATCAATCCATCTGTCGGGGACTTCGGGCGTGATCCTGACAGCTGAGAATCCGGCACTTAAAGGCGCCTTCTCCATGTTTGTAACCTGCAGATCCAGGGTGTATCCCGGATTAAGGTCTCTCATATTTGAAAGACCACGGATAAAAAATGCAAGGATGAGTAACAGAAGGACAAAAACTGCAGTGATTAAAATCTTCTTCATAAATATATCTTTACCTCGTGAAATTCTTTGTATTGGTAATAAAACTAATTTTGCATCTCAAATTTACTGGACAAAAGATTAATTTTATCGTCTTTTAGAAAACTTTTCAAATAAAAAGGACCATAATGGCTGAAAAGAGGAGTGCGGTAATAATCGGAGCAGGAATCGGAGGGATAACCACTGCCCTTTTTCTGGCAAAGAATGGTTACGAGGTGCGTCTTTTTGAGAAGAACTCTTCTCCCGGAGGACGCTGCAGCAGGCTGATCAGAGATGGTCACAGGTTCGATCTTGGCGCCACCATGCTCCTGATGCCTGAAATTTACAGATCAGTCTTCAGGTCACTGGGAGCAGATCTGGAGGAAAATGTCAGCATAACACCTCTGGAAGATCTTTACAAGGTCTATTTTGACGATGGCAGCTTACTGCCTTTTACCGCCGACAGGGAAAGGATGAAGCAGGACCTGGAAGCCATTGAACCTGGCAGCTTTTTAAAATCAGAAGAATATGTAAGAAAAGGATATGACATATTCAGGCTCTCGATGCGGAAATTAATAGACCGTAATTTTTACAATATCTTCCAGTTTGCCCATCCGGGCAATATCCCGCTTCTTTTTAAAATAAAGGCTTTCACTTCTCACTTCAGGTATGCCCGCAGATTCTTCAGGCATCCCCACCTCCTTATGGCTTTTACATTTCAGAATATTTATGTCGGTCAGAGTCCCTTTGACTCTCCTGCCCTTTTTTCAATGGTCCCGGCCGCCGAGCTCACTGAAGGTTCTTTTTTCCCGACCACGGGGGGACTGTTTGCCGTAGTGGAAAAATTAACTGAAATGGCAGAGAAAGAGGGTGTCAGGTTTTTCTTCAACACCCCCGTGAAACGTATTATCATTAATGGAAGGAAGGCCGCAGGGGTTATTTTACACGACGATACTGAGGCCAGATCTGATATTGTTGTTGCAAACGCCGATCTGCCATATGTTT
>CAYRQY010000102.1:0-8431 GCA_964426435.1 uncultured Rikenellaceae bacterium
GGACATCTCAATATAGGAGCCGGACGGATAATCTACCAGGACCTTGTGAAGATAAACATTGAAATAAAATCGGGTGAAATAAAAAGGAACAGGATTCTTACAACTGCATTTGAATATGCCAGGGACAATAAAAAGGGTGTCCACTTCTTCGGCCTGCTTTCCGACGGCGGTGTCCACTCTCTCGACAGGCATCTCTATGCCCTGTGCGACATGACAATGGAATACGGTTTGAAGGATGTTTTCATCCACGGTTTCGGAGACGGGCGCGACACAGATCCCAGGAGCGGACTGGGGTATATGAGGAACCTGACAGAACACCTGAAAGGATCAAACGGAAGGATAGCCTCGTTTATAGGGAGATATTACGCAATGGACAGGGACAAAAGATGGGAGCGGGTCAGGGAGGCTTATGATCTGCTGGTGAACGGCAAAGGAGAACAAACCACCGATATTCTCGGGGCAATGAAACGATCGTACGACAATGGTGTTACGGATGAATTCATGAAGCCCATTGTTGTTACCGATGAAAATGGCAAACCGTTCGGGACGTTAAAGGAGGGTGATGTTGTCGTATTCTTCAATTTCAGGAACGACAGGGCGAAGGAGCTGACCATAGCCCTGACCCAGAAGGATCTTCCTGAATTCGGGATGAAGACTGTTCCGCTGCACTACTGCACAATGACACCCTACGATGCTACATTCAGGGGGCTGCATGTCATTTATCCAAAGGAAAATGCGGACCACACAATCGGCGAAGTAATTTCTGCGGCAGGAAAGCATCAGCTGAGGATAGCCGAGACGGAGAAATATGCCCATGTGACGTTTTTCTTCTCCGGCGGCCGGGAGGAGATATTCAGGAATGAGGAAAGAACCCTGGTCCCGTCACCAAAAGTGCCGACATATGACCTTCAGCCGGAAATGAGCGCCTATGGCGTCAGGGATGCTGTTATTAAGGCGATCAATACTGAAAAGTATGATTTCATCTGTCTGAATTTTGCCAACGGAGATATGGTGGGCCATACAGGTGTTTATGAGGCAATAGTGAAGGCTGTCGCCACCGTCGATGAGTGTGCCGGAGATGTCATAAGGGCAGCAAGAAAGAGGAATTACGAGGTTATGGTAATCTCCGATCACGGTAATGCCGACAGGGCTCTCAATGATGACGGGTCTCCCAATACCGCCCATTCACTTAACCCGGTGCCCTGTATACTGGTAACCGACGACTATAAACAGGTAAGTGACGGCATCCTGGCTGATGTGGCACCAACCCTGCTGACAATAATGGGGATTGAGATACCGGAAAAGATGACGGGGAAGGTACTGGTGTGACCACTGCCTCAGCCCTGCCACCGCCACCGCCCGCCAACGCCCCCCAATCCCCCTGAAGGGGGGCTGAGAAGGGGAGAAGGGGAGAAGGAGCGAAGAAGAGAAGAAGAGATGTTGCGTATAAAAGATACCATTTTCAGCCTCGACGTAATTGAGAAAAAGTTTGAATGCGATCTTCCCGCCTGCCGGGGCTATTGCTGCAGATATGGCGATTCGGGTGCTCCGCTTACTGATGACGAAGTAAAGATGCTTGACCAAAGCTGGCCTGTTATTAAACCTTATCTCCGTTCCGAAGGAATACGGGTTATCAGGAAAAAAGGCACAAGCACCACCGATTTCGAGAATGAACGGGTTACACCTCTGATCGGGAACAACGAGGAGTGTGCCTATACTGTTTTTGATGACAATATATATAAGTGTGGTATAGAAAAAGCCTGGAGCGATGGTAAAATATCATTCAGGAAACCTCTGTCGTGCCACTTGTTCCCCGTCAGGATAAAGCGATACAGGGACTTTACCGCAGTAAATTACCAGCAACTGTCGATATGCATACCGGGAAGGGAATGCGGGGAAAGCGGGGGTGTTTATCTTTATGAGTTCCTGAGGGAAGCTCTTGTCAGGGCACTTGGTGTAGAAATATATGAAGACCTTTGCATAGCTGCACTGGAACTGAGACGTCCCCGGTCAACGAATAACTAAAACCATAATATATGTCAACCATCACGAATTACATCGCAGAGAACAGGGAGAGATTCCTTGAAGAATTGTTTGATCTGATAAGGATACCATCGGTGAGCTCCAGTGAAGAGCATAAAGCAGATATGCATCGTGCCGCCGGCTATATCAGGGATGCCCTGCTGAAAGCCGGCGCTGCAAGTGCGGAAGTTTTCACCACGGACGGTCATCCGGTTGTTTATGGTGAGAAGGTCATTTCAGCGGAACTTCCGACCATCCTGGTTTACGGACATTACGACGTACAGCCGGCAGAACCCCTCGAGTTATGGGAAAGCGATCCGTTCGAGCCTGTTGTAAGGGATGAGAAGATATGGGGGAGAGGAGCTGACGACGACAAGGGACAGCTTTTCATGCATTTCAAGGCTTTTGAGTATATGACAAAAACCAACAGTCTGGAATGCAACGTGAAATTCATGATAGAAGGTGAAGAAGAGATAGGCTCTCCAAGCCTTGAAAAGTTCTGTCGTGAAAAAAAGGAAATGCTTTCGGCAGATGTTATACTGATCTCTGATACCACAATGATATCGAAGGACAATCCGTCGATCACCTCGGGTCTCAGGGGCCTTTCGTACATGCAGGTTGAGGTGACAGGTCCGGACCGCGACCTTCACTCGGGTCTGTATGGCGGCGCTGTAGTCAATCCCTGCAATTTCCTTTGCGATATGATCTCATCGCTGAAGGACGAAAAGGGCAGGATCACCATCCCCGGTTTTTACGACGATGTGAGGGAAATAAGCACGGATGAAAGGAGAGATATGGCAAGGCGGCCCTTCGACAGGGATGCATTCATGAAATCGGTGGGGGTGAATGCCTTAAATGGAGAGGAAGGGTACTCTGACCTCGAAAGGATCGGCATAAGACCAACACTCGACATTAACGGTATCTGGGGAGGCTTTACGGGTGAGGGAACAAAGACCATACTGCCCTCAAAGGCATATGCCAAGATATCGATGAGGCTGGTGCCTGACCAGGATGCAGAAAAGATTGCAGAGCTCTTTAAGAGCCATTTCCTTTCAATAGCTCCGGCAGGGATTGCTGTGAAAGCGGAGTATCTTCATGGCGGGCAGGCCTATGTGAGTCCTGTTGATACTCCTGAGTACCAGGCTGCAGCAATGGCGCTTGAGGCCACTTTCGGGAAAAAGCCGATCCCTGTCAGGAGCGGCGGAAGTATCCCGATTGTTGCCACATTCGAAAGAGTGCTGGGAATCAAATCGATCCTGCTGGGTTTCGGGCTGGATACCGACGCCATTCACTCACCGAATGAGAACTTCCCTCTCTTTAACTTTTTCAGGGGAATTGAGACAATACCATATTATTATAAGTATTATTCAGAACTCAGCAGAAGATTTTAACAATTTTTGGCTATTGGCAGCAAATAAAATCCGGAAATAATTTGGGTACCCTTTTTAAAAGGGATAACTTTGCACTGTTAAGTTAAATCCTAAATCTAATTTCTATGAAGAGACTATTTCTGCTAATTGTTTTGTTTGTGTTTGCAGGTACTTCTGCGCTTTTTTCGCAAACAAGAGTTATTACCGGTACGGTCGTCTCCGCCACTGAAGGGGAGGGGCCAGTGCCTGGTGTGACTGTTCAGGTTAAGGGTACCACTATCGGTGCCATAACCGATTTTAACGGCAGTTACTCAATCACCGTGCCCCAGAGTGGAACCACACTTGTTTTCTCCTATATCGGGATGAAGAAGGTGGAGGTCGAGATTGGCGGTCGTTCAGTAATTGATGTAACCATGGAGTCAGACATTCTTGGTCTGGACGAAGTTGTTGTTACCGCCCTGGGGATTACCAGGGAGAGGAAAGCCCTTGGTTATTCTGTATCGGATGTTAAGGGAGATGCACTTGCCAATACAAGGGAAACAAATATTGTAAATGCCCTTCAGGGACTTGCACCGGGTATTCAGATCACCAGAGCCTCAGGTGCCGTCGGGTCATCGTCCCAGATTCTTATCAGGGGAATTAAGTCGTTCGGGGACAACCAGCCTTTGTGGGTTGTGGACGGCACTCCCATCTCAAATGCTGCCTCAGGTGCAGGACAATGGTCAGGTGTTGACTTCGGAAATAATGCCTCCGACCTTGATCCTGAGAATATTGAGTCAATATCCCTGCTTAAGGGAGCCAATGCTGCAGCCCTTTATGGCAGCCGTGCACGGAACGGTGTTGTACTGGTAACAACCAAAAGAGGCAAGGCAGGCCAGGTGAGGGTGAGCGTGTCGAACAGCACTGCCATTGATCAGGTTGCTTACCTTCCCACCTATCAGAACCTTTACGGGCAGGGCACAGGCGGCAGCGAATACAACTGGAGGCTTCGGACACAGGATCCTGACGATGACGCTTTTGGAATGTCGTACCAGGAATATTGTGAGAATTATTCGTTTGCATACGCTGATGGTCTGGGAGGCGGAGTATTTGACTTCTATGATGAATCATGGGGACCCAGGCTTGACGCAGGGCTTCTGCTGCCGCAGTTTAACTCACCGTATAATGAGGCAACAGGAACGTATACCCCCACACCTTGGGTATCCAATCCCGATAACACGAAATCATTCTTCAAAACAGGCATTACCTCATCAACCAACGTTTCAATCGAGGGTGGCAGCAGCGTAATTACCGGTCGCATAGGAATATCCAACGTGCTCGAAAGAGGTATTATTCCCAATACCGACCAGGACAGAACTCAGGTAAGCCTGAGCACAACGGCTAATATCAGCTCCAAGCTCAAAGCCGATGTAAGTCTTAGTTACTCGGTGACAACAAACGATAACCTTCCTGGGCAGGGCTACAGTGCCAACAACATCATGCAGTCGATCGGCGGTTGGTTTGGCCGGCAGGTCGATATGAGGGATCTGAAGAAATACTGGAATACATGGATGCCAAACGGTATGCCCTACAGCTGGAACAGCAACTATCACAATAATCCCTACTGGACTGTATACAAGAATACTACATCAAGAAAAAGGGAAAGGATATTCGGCAACATGACACTCACCTATCAGCTCACCGACTGGCTTAATGTTGTGGGACGATATGGTGTTGACTATTACAACGAATTCAGGAAATCTGTTGTCTGGGAAGGCTCCAATGAAAGCCTGCCGGGCCAGGGAGGTTACTTCGATCAGAATACCCGCGACGACAAGGAGGTCAACGCCGATATATTCTTCAATTTCCAGAAGGATTTCGGGACAAACTTCCAGTTAAGCGGTAATGTTGGAGCCAATTACAGGAGACGCGACTATAATTATTCCTATATGTCTGTACCTCAGCTCACGGTTCCGAACTGGTTTGATATAGCAAATGTTAAGGGGACACCTTCACTGGATATGTACAGATCGGAATATGAATCAAACAGTATTTTCGGCTCGGTTAATCTCGGTTTCAGAAGACAGCTTTTCATTGACCTCACAGCTCGTAACGACTGGAGTTCAACACTTCCTCCGACCAGCTGGAGCTACTTCTACCCGTCTGCATCACTGGGATGGATATTCAGCGAAACCTTTGGTATCAGCGGTAATCTGTTCTCGTACGGTAAATTAAGGGCAAGTTATGCTATAGTGGGTTCCGACACAAGCCCTTACCAGCTCTATGCAACCTATGGCTCGGTAACCCCGGCATACAGCGGGATCTCAATGTTCGATTACCCTTCGAGAATAAGTCCGTCGGATCTTCAGCCCGAGAAAACTGCCTCAATGGAATTCGGAGCCGAGCTTAAATTCTTCAATAACAGGTTCGGTCTCGATGTCGCATATTTTGACATGACAACAACAAACCAGATAATGACGGTTAACGTTTCAACTTCCACAGGCTTCAGCACAAAGGCTATTAATGCAGGTGAAATTCAAACCAGCGGAGTTGAAGTAGCCTTTAATGCAGGGATTGTAAGAAAAAGGAATTTCTCGTGGGATGCTGCAATCAACTGGTCAAGGACAAGGACAGTGGTTAACGACCTTGCTCCCGGTGTCACAAGCTATGTTATCAACAGCTCATGGTCACCGACTACTATAGAAGCCCGTCCGGGAGAGCCCTTCGGACAGATATACGGGATAGCTTACCTGAGGGACGATAACGGAAACCTGCTTACGGAAGATGGTTATTACCTCGGAACATCATCGCCGGTGGTTTGCGGCAATACTCAGCCTGACTGGATAGGAAGCTTAAACAATATCTTTACTTATAAGAAGTTCACTGCAAATATCCTCGTCGACACCAAGTGGGGAGGAGACATTTACTCAGTAACAAAATGGTTTGGCGACTATGCCGGTATAACCGAACGTACCGTTCAGAACAATCTTCGTGAAACCGGGGTAATAGCCGAGGGTATTGATATTAATACAGATCAGCCCAATACTGTTGCCGTTGATCCTGAATACTGGTTTGGTGATTACTGGGGAAAAACAGAACCCGCAGTTGTTAATGGTACTTACATAAAGCTGCGTGAGATCAGTATAGGATATGACATCAGGTTCCAGAATGCTTTCCTGAGAACACTTAATGTGGGAATCTATTCAAGGAATCTGGCACTGCTCTATCGTCACCCGAGCAATGATATAAGAATTGATCCGGAAACAGGGTATGGAACAGGTACTGCAGCAATCGGGATAGAACAATACCAGCTGCCTCCCGTCCGCACAATGGGAATCAAGCTGAGAGTTGACTTTTAATAACATCCAAAAAAGATATGACAATGAAAAAGATAAAAATAGCGGGAATTATATTCATCTCCCTCCTTATTGCTGGCAGCTGTACCAAAGGATGGGAAGAAATGAACGTTGACCCGAACAATCCCACAGACGTTCCTGCAGAGAATATACTTATTAATGTACAGCGTGCCATGAGCAATACCCTTGGAGATGTCTGGTGGACAGGGAACAACACTTCATCATACGCAAATCATATTTCCAAGATCCAGTACGTTGATGAAAACAGATACCAGGAACGGGACGGTATTATCGCCCGCTGGGGAACAATGATAGGCTATATGGTGGATCTCGACAAGATCATTGCCAAAGCTCAGGCACAGGACAATCCGGCCATGGAAGGAGTTGCACTGACCATTAAGGCAATGCTGTGGCAGATTATGACTGATACCTGGGGAGCAGTTCCATTTACCGAGGGAGCCAGGGGCGAGGAAGGAATACTCCAGCCTGACTATGATGCCCAGCCGGTTGTTTACACCGGGCTTATCACCATGCTCGAAACTGCTAACACTAAGCTTGCTGAAGGTGGTACAATACGTAATGATATTATTAATAACAACAGCGTCAGTCTGTGGCGGAAGTTTGCTAACTCTCTTCACATGAGGGTTGCAATCCGTATGTCGAATGTCGATCCGGCCGCTGCAAGGGCTGAATTGCAGAAGATTCTTGTGACGAGCCCGGCAACCTATCCCATTCTCTCCTCGAACGATGACGAGGTTGCCCTGAACTGGCTCGGAACAAGCCCCTACTGGGAACCCTTCTACGCCGATTCACGCTCACGCGACGATCACGGAATGTGCAATACTTTCATTGATGCACTTCTTGCTACAAGCGACCCCAGGATAAGCGAATTTGCCTATCCTGCTGTTTCCGACGGGCAATACAGGGGAGTGCCGGCAGGTATGACAAATGCACAGCAGAGCGCTACTCCGCTTAACAGCATCAGCCGTATAGGGGAACGTTACCGTAAATCACCCACCGGTGCAACCTATTACATGCGTTATGCCGAGGTTGAGTTTATTAAGGCTGAAGCATATCTTCGGACTGACCTGCTGAATAATGTCACAGCAGCAAGGACTGCATATGAAGCAGGTATTGCGGCTTCATGTTCTGAACATGGAGTAAGCAGCGGAGCAACTACAACCTATCTCTCACAGACAAACGTTGGGTGGGATCTGGCAGGATCGTGGAATTATTCAAATCTTCAGAAGATATACTATCAGAAATGGGTTTCCCTCTTCAAGCAGGGTCATGAAGCCTGGGCAGAAACGAGGAGGACGGATATACCACTTATTGGTGTAGCGCCGGGAGCGGTACCAGCTTCAATTTTAACCGCACATAACAGGCCGCCTTTCCGCTGGCCCTATCCGACCAGCGAATATACCCTGAACGAAGAAGTGGTCAAGAAGTATGACGGAGGAATCGTCGATAAATTCTGGGGTACAAAAATGTGGTGGGATACAAGAACTGGTGTGAATTAGGATCAGTTTCCCAAAAGTCAAAGCGGGCCATTTATCTCTGAAATGGCCCGCTTTTTTCTTGGGTGCCTTAAGGGTGTTAATAAGGGAGTTGATTGTCCTTTAATATGCTTATAATCATGTAACATATAAAAATATTTCAATTGTTTGCATATGTTCAAAAATAGAATAACTTTGCCACGTTAAA
>CAYRQY010000103.1:0-8407 GCA_964426435.1 uncultured Rikenellaceae bacterium
AAGATGTCATACTCGTATCCGGGAATGATGCTGGCCATAATTACCTTTATCTAATGTAATATTAACCAAGGTGTTACACGGGGTTTGACCGGAGTAACACGGTTTTATCGTATGTTAAAGGTAGTAAACAGTTAAATACGAGTCAAGAATATATCACCGCTCCCTCCTCCGGCCTCCGAAGTCTTCCGCGAGCGCTGAAGCTACTCTGCGGAGGCGCTGACGAAGGAGGCGGGAGCTCCGATGCCACTCTGGGGATTAAGGTTTCAGAACCTTCAGGACCTGCTGGTTCAGGTTCTGGCTTTCTTTGGATGAAAACACCACCGATCCGCCTCCTATATCGAGGATATATGTAAATCCATTCTCATTTGCCACCTTCTCGATAGCTTTCATTATTTTGTCATAAATCGGCTGAAAAAGTTCTGCATTTCTTCTCTGCAAGGTTGTTTCAGCATTCTGACGGAATTCTGACAGCCTGTTTTGCTTATCCATCAGTTCGGCTTCCTTTGTTTTCTTTACAAGTTCAGAATAAGTAGAGAGTCCCTGCTGATAATCATTAAACAACCTGTTATATGCTACGACCAGCTCCTCGTAGGTGGATTCAACTTCTTTTGTTTCTTTCTCCAAAACGAGCTGGGCGCTGTCTCTTTCAGGAAGGGCATTCATAATTTCATTTACGTTGACGTGTCCTATCTTTAGCAGATTCTGCGACAGAGTTGTTATTGGAACAGATAGAAGTCCGCTTACCAGGATTAATGCAATTATTGTTTTCATCAGACGGTGGGATTAGGTTAGTAATTCTAATGGCTCTGAGCCACATCAAAGCAAAATTACTTGTAAATCCTCTCTGAATAAGTTAATTATGAGTTAATGTCTGTTAACGGGGAGTTAAAAAGCTTTTGGATGCCTAGCGTCTTTTCCCATAATACAGCCTGTTGTTGTTCTTGTATTTTTTGTAGGCTGCCTTTTTGGTCTTTATATTATGGCTGGAGTAGTAGGCTTTGTTCCTGGCAAGCTGCTTATTATCAAGAAGCATCAGGCCTTTCAGCTCGCCGACGTTTTTTTTACTTGTGGCACAGGCTGAAAATGTCAGCGCAGCCAGCATCAGTATGAGAGTATACAGGGTTAATCTTTTCATCTCACAACGGTTTTGATACAAACAGACAAAGAACCCATAAATCAGTCACACAGGTATTTTTACGAGAAATTCCGGAAAAGGTTACTTTTATAGTTATTGTTCATTGTAATGTAATATTGAAGTCATGCAGTCTTGCAGTCCTTGCAGTCTTGCAGTCTTGGTTTGTCAGCCGAAGCCTCGGCGAAGGCTGGCAATCATTGTTTTTTTCGTAATTTTATTTAATGTAAACAATTTCTTTCTGTTGGTTCTTGGGAGAAAAGCCCAGGGATGGCAACAGGAAGGGGTTCTGGTATAGGTACATACATATTATTCTATGTAAGAGTTTCATAAAAATAACAAATGCAAAGAGATATGAGTTTCAGAGACAGGGTTGTAGTTGTAACAGGCGCCGGCAGAGGCATAGGTCGCAGTATCGCAACGGCATACGCCGCTGAAGGAGCTAAGGTCATAATCCCTGAAAAGGATCCGGATACCGGAGAAGCTACAGAAAAAGCCATCAGTAACAGTGGGGGCAGTGCTGTTTTTATCAGGACCGATATCAGTTTGCCTGATGAGATCAAAACTATGATCAGGGAGACAGTGAAGCTGTTTGGTACAATTGACATTCTTGTAAATAATGCAGGAATATCGAAATGGATCTCTCCGTACGAACTGAGTGTGGAAGATTGGGACATGGTCATCAATACAAATCTCAGAGGCGCCTTTCTCTGCTCACGGGAGGCAGCTGTTATTATGAAGGAGCAGGGGGGCGGATCGATAGTGAATATAGCATCCACCAGGGCTTTTATGTCGGAGCCGGCTTCTGAAGCCTATGCTGCATCAAAAGGAGGTATTGTTGCCCTGACTCATGCCCTGGCAGCATCTTTTGCTCCCGATCATATCCGGGTTAACTGTGTAAGTCCTGGCTGGATCGAGACCGGTGATTATGGTCAGCTCAGGGAAACAGATCACAGGCAGCATTTCTCCGGGAGGGTGGGCAAGCCTGAGGATATTGCAAGAGCCTGTTTGTACCTGACCGGTGAAGCAAACGAATTCATTAGCGGGGCCAACATAATCATCGACGGGGGTATGACACGGAAGATGATTTATGAGGCATAAAAGCCAGAAACAAGATTGTTTTTACAGGGAATGACAGGATTGTTCAGGATAAATAATGCAATGAAATCAGGGATGGATCTCTGAGAAGAATCAGTCCAGGGCATAATAATGCGGATATTGAATTAAAAGAGATAAATTTGTTAACCGCTTCCTGCCGTAAGAAAGCTATTTTTATATGTTATGCTTAGAATCTATCTGAAACAAACCATCAGGAACCTGAAATCCCACAAGGGATATTTCATAATTAACCTGCTTGGCCTTATAACAGGCATTACATCGTTTATCCTGATAGTATTCTGGATAATCGCAGAGACTTCATATGATAAGTTCCACAGCAATGCAGACAACATCTACAGGGTTGACTATCTGCTTTACGAGGAAGGGATCCTTGAGCAGCATTCGGCTTCGGGTTCGGGAGCTGTCGGAAAGGAAATTAAAAATGCATTCCCGGAGGTCGAAAACTATACAAGGTTTACCCGTACCGAAGGTCTTGTAAAACACGGCGATCAAACCTTCAGGGAGAAAAATATTCTGTACGCACAGTCATCCTTTTTCGATCTTTTTACATTTCCCCTTCTGACCGGGAAAGCAGATACCGGACTGCTGAATATCAACCAGGCGGTAATAACGGAAGAGACTGCAAGAAGATACTTTGGCGACGAAAATCCCATAGGAAAGATGATCACGATCGATGGCGCCAGCGAATTTGAAATAGCAGGAGTATGTGAATCTGCTCCCGGGAATTCTCATTTCAGGTTTGATATCCTCTTGTCGTATGAAAACCTGATCAGGACCTCAAGATCGTGGGATAATTCATGGGTGAGCGAGAGAGTCTATTCCTATATCCTTTTGATTCCGGGTGCGGATCCAAAGGCACTTGAGGCCAAATTGCCACAGCTTCCTGAAAAGTTTATCGGCAAATTCATGCAGGAAGCCTTCTTTCTTCTTGAATTCAGGCTTGTAAAGCTTACGGATATTCATCTCCGTTCATCGATCAGCAACGAACTGAGTGTGAACGGCAGTATACGAAGCATTGTTGCCCTGGGGATTGTGGCTGTGCTTGTTTTGCTGATCGCTTTTATTAATTATATCAATCTGGCAACATCGCGTTCGATTGAACGGGCTCACGAGGTCGGGATCAGAAAAATATCCGGGGCATTTCAGAAAGATCTTGTTATACAGTTCCTTACAGAATCGGCGTTGCTTAATTTCCTCGCACTGGCAATCAGTTTTACCGGTGTTGTGCTCCTGCTTCCGTTCTTCAGCCAGGCTATGAGAAGTCCGCTTGAAATGAATTATATGGTTGTGATGGCTCTTTTCCTGACTTTGCTGGTATCAGGCACTCTGTTGACAGGTATACTGCCGGCGGTATACATTTCACATTTTTCTGCGGGTCTGGTTATGAAAGGGAAAAACCCAACCAGTGCGGCCTGGCTCACCCATCTGAAGAATTCGCTTGTGGTCATCCAGTTTGCTATATCTGTCGTGCTTATTACAGGCACGATAATCATATTCCTGCAGATCGCGTTTATGCGCAATCATGACCTGGGATTCGATATGGACGGACTGATAGTAATTGATGGTCCGCGCATAATGATGGGCAGGAGTGCCGAATCAAGGCTTACCAGCATGGAGGCTTTCAGGAATGAGAGCCTTGCAATGCCCGCCATCACAGATGTCTGTGCCTCATCAAGCATCCCCGGCACCGAGATAAGGAACTCGCGCGTTTACGGGATTCCCGTCGATGGACTAAACACGGAAAAAAGAATAGATGTTTATTATATCGATGACCGGTTTTTTAAAACCTACGGCCTGAAGATAGTTGCCGGAGAGAACTTCTCAAGGTCATTTCAGGAGGATTCGAGGAATATCATCATAAATGAGGCGGCGCTCACTTATTTTGGCTTCAGTGATGCGGCAGGTGCGGTTGGAAAGTTTTTAAGAAGCGGGCAGCAGGATGTAACGATCAAGGGAGTAATTGGCGATTTTAACCAGCGGTCGCTTAAAGAGAGTCCTGCACCCATCGCATTTTTCAATCAGCCGTCTAATGTATTTTATACGGTAAAGGCTGCCCGAACGGGAATTGATCAGGTGATTGCTGGGCTGGAAAGGATCTGGGTTTCACAGTACCCCGACAATCCCTTCAGTTATTTCTTCCTCGAAGATTACTATAATACACAGTACGATGCAGACCGGCGATTCAGCCTGCTGTTTCTCGCAAGTTCAATTCTGGCCATCTTTATTGCCTGTCTCGGGCTGTCAGGATTATCGAGTTATTCAATATCAAGAAGGACAAAGGAAATAGGTATACGTAGAATAAATGGTGCAGGAATCGGCCAGGTTCTTTTTCTTCTGAACAGGGACTTTGTAAAATGGGTGCTCATCGCAATAATTATTGCGGCTCCTGTGGCTTTGTTCGCTATGGGCAGATGGCTTGAGAACTATTCCTACAAGATTTCTCTCAGCTGGTGGATCTTTGCGGCAGCAGGTGCTGTTGCAGTTCTTATTGCACTGCTAACGGTGAGCTTGCAGAGCTGGAATGCCGCAAAACAAAATCCGGCCGACACGCTGAGGTATGAATAAACCCCGGACATACAAGGATACCTTCCACGGTAAACAGGGATTGTCACTTAGTGCCCTTTCGTAAGACAAAAAATCCCGCCTGGCGGATTTTAAAGTAACTCCGCTCTCGTTTCATCAATGCGTCACGAGACACAGCAGGACTTCCAGGACTTACTGCCAGGTTAAGAATACATCAATTTAAAGGACATTGCAAAACATTTTCCCGGATTGCCATTAACTGATCAGATGTGAGTAAATTCTCTTGCAAAGTCATCTGGAAAGCATTTACGGAATCAGATTGAATCGAAAACTTCCGGCAACAGAAGGAACAGATTGCTACTCTATTAAAGATTTTTTTTCCCTCATCCCGGGCGTCCTGCGGGGATTCATACTTTCCAAGACAGATTATTTTATGGCTGTCAGGCATAAGAGGGCATCCCTCTTTATGAACGGGGTGGTCCCCGGTTGACCTTTCTCTGATTCCGACAAAGTAGTAAGCTGATTTCTTTTCCATTTAATGAGTTTGTTAGCAGGTTAGATTGCTGTGAGTCTTCCAGTAAACACTTTTACAATTTCTGATTCACGATCATGCAACAGTTTAATTGGAATTACCGGCAGATTGTTACCTGTTTATACTACTATAAAACCCGATAATATCCTTTTGCTTCACAAAACAACTCAATAATACCGATAATTATCTGTCGCGCATGTCTTTCTGCTTTAATAGTTTAAGACGTCAGTTCAATTTGCTTAAAAAATAAAACTTAAATAAAAGTAACAATAGGGGGTTGATTCCAATTAAACAGTATTGTTAACATAAATCTTATAAATCATGAAGAAGAGAGGCAAAAATGTTGAACCGGTAAGAGATCTTGATCAGCTCTTATTGATGTTATCGGAAAAAGAAATATTAAGTCCGGATGCAATGCGATGTGTAAGGGGCGGTGATGGAGATGGCGGAGGTGATATAATTATCATTCCACCCCCTCCGGGAGGAGGATCCAACTAAGGATGAATAGTTCCCGCTTGTTAATGAGCATCCCGGATTTAAATGGGATGCTCATTTATTTTATGATATCTCTTAATTTGAATTAACTTTCCCCAAATTGTACGTCTGATTTAACATATTTCAATCAGGTAGATTTTATATGAAAATCTTGACCCATATAATTTTGTTTGTCTTTTTACTTGTGACAAATGCCATTCACTCACAAGAGACGGAGACTTACAGACTATTTCTCAGGTTCCAGGACCTTTACAATACAGGAGATTTCATTTCAGCGGAAGATTGTATGGCGGAAGTGTTAACTTCCAAAGATTTGCTTCCGGAGATATACATCATTGCAGCCTATAATAATATGGGGCTGATTAAGAAAAGCATTGGATTATACGATGAAGCATTTCAGTATTATGATCTTGCATTGGATTTGATAAACAACCGGGAACAATACCCCGTTACCCTGGCTGATATATATATCAACAAATCAAGGATCCTCACCTTCCGAAAATCTTTTTCAGCTGCTATTGAATTCCTTGAGAAGGCTATCAGGATATATCAAAACACCGGCAAATCGGACAGGAGTTTACTTCACAGGCTTTCAACCGCATATCTTAATATTGGAATTATAAAATATGAACTTAAAGATTATGATGCAGCATTGGAGAATATTCAAAGAAGCTCTGACCTTAAACTTAATAATAACTTACCCGAAACAGAACTCTCGTACCTGAACCTGGCTAAAACTTATATGGGAATGAACAACTGGCGTAAAGCCGACGAATACTTCAGGAAGAGTATTGAAATTGTTGTCGGGGAATTTGGTGAAGAGTATTACAGGCTGGCTGAGATATACTTCGAATATGGCAGGTTCCTGCAAGCAACCGGCAAAAGCAAAGAGGCATTGGAAGTTCACCGGGAAGCATTATCAGTCTGCCTTAAAATCTATGGAGAAAAGCATCCTCTTGTCTCATTGTCATATAAATATCTTGGAGATCATTATTTACAACAAAACAACTACGATAAAGCACTATCTTATTACCAGAAAGCTCTCATAGCCGTATGCAGTGATTTTAATGATCCCGACATTTTCAAAAATCCGTCAATTGGCTCAACCCTGTTTAATATCAGGCTTCTCGAAATTTTAAAGAACAAGGCCCGCGCCCTGGAGCTTGTTGCTGATCAACAAAATAACAGGGAGACTAATCTTTATGCCATGCAAAAAAGCATGGAGACAATTGAACTTGCTTTGCAGCTAATTGAGAGGATAAGGAATGATTTTCTATCTGAGGAGAGTCGTATCTACCTGGCGGAAAATGAGAAGGAGACCTATATTTCAGCAGTCTGCACAGCATACGGAATCTTTAAGCTGACCGGTGAAAGTTCATGGGTTCAGAACATGTACGATATAGCCAAAAGAAGCAAAGCAGCAATACTTCGCAGCGAGATAGCGGGGAACGAGTTTCTTTTCACTGCCGGCCTTCCCGACTCGTTACAACAAAAGAGAAGAAAAGTGGCAGGGAATATTACAGCATACAATAGCATGATCCTTGATGAAATGAGCAGAAAAGACCCTGATATGGCGAAGATCGCCAACTGGAAGGATGCTCTTTTCAATACGAACAGGGAGAAGGAAAAGCTGGCAGAAGAGATATACCGGGAGTTCCCTCAGTACAGGGATCTTCATGAAAGAATTCAACCGCCGGCTACCCGTGAAATACAAAAGCAGCTCGGAAAGGATGAAACAATCATTGATTATCTTGTCTCCAATCAGTTTAAGGATGGTAAGCGGGAGCTCTTTATTTTCGTTATGACAAATAAGCGACTGAAGTTTCTCGTTTCAGGTGTTGATTCTTCATTTACTAGACATGCCGAAGTAATACGCAGATTTGATAATCCCGGCAGGGCTGGCGGAATTCAGACTGAGAGCTTTAAGAATTACACCGAAGCTCTCAAATATATGTACGACAATCTTATAAATCCGGTGGAGGGACTTATAACTTCCGAAAGGCTTATTATAATCCCGGACGAAGAGATCGCCTGGCTTCCATTTGAGGCATTCATTAAGGAACATCCTGATGCGGATCAGACAGATTATGAGCGGCTTAAATACCTTATCTATGATTACACCTTTTCATATGGGTACTCTTCTTCGCTGATATTCAGTAAAAAAGCCAGAATCCAAAGGAAAGAGGAGGTTTATGCTTTTTCACCTGATTATGCCAATAATGATTTACGGCAGGGAGAGGCTAATGAACTGCGGGGAGCAGAAAGGGAAATAGAATCTGTATTCAGGTGGTTTAAGGGGAAGAAATTCCTTGGGAGTGAGGCTTCAGAAACCAATTTCCGGAATGCAATTCAGAGACCTGCAATTTTTCACCTGGCAATGCATTCTGTGTCTGACACACTCGATTCAAGGTTTTCATACCTTGTATTTGATTCACAAAGCAGTGAACCTGAGGACGGAAAACTGTATAATTATGAGATCAGCCTGAGCTGGATAAACTCTCCGATGATTGTTCTGAGCACCTGCAATTCCGGATCAGGGACTCTTTACCGGGGAGAGGGACTGATGAGCATTGCCCGTGGATTTTTACTTGCGGGAGCATCATCGG
>CAYRQY010000104.1:0-8272 GCA_964426435.1 uncultured Rikenellaceae bacterium
TGTCGACTGCTGCATAACATTGGCCCTTGCCTTCGTCCTTGTGCGGAATGCCTCGGTCAGCATATTTGCTATCTCCTGTTGTGATCGGTTTCTCGCTTTGGGGTTGGCTAGAACAACCCTCAGGTTACCTGATCCGCCCCTTATCATTTGCGTGATATTCACATTTTCAGGAACGAGACTGTCTGCCAGTATAGCCAGATCGTCGAGATAATCATACACAAACTCGTAGGTTGAACCTTCCGGAGTTGTGACATTCACGTTGATCTGGGAACGATCTTCGAGCGGGGCCATTTCAGCTGGAATACTCTTGAATAATATATAAATAAGACCTCCTGCAGCTACCAGGATGGCGATCGAGAAGTAGGGTCTTTTCAGGAACGACTCGAGCGACCTTCTGTAGGTTTCGTTAAGATTGACGAAGAATTTTTCTGTCAGGTTGAATAAGAATCCGTGCCTGGCATGAGGCCTCAGTAGTTTTGTCGAGAGCATCGGTGTAAGAGTCAGTGCTACAAACGATGATATTGCGACCGCCCCTGCAATCACGATACTGAATTCCCGGAACAACCTGCCCGTCTGTCCCTCGAGGAAGACGATCGGGAAAAATACCGCAATAAGGGTAATGGTTGTAGATATTATTGCAAAGAAGATCTCCTGGGAACCTTTTAAGCCAGCTTCCTTTGGCGACATTCCGCCTTCGATCTTAACGTATATGTTCTCCATCATTACAATGGCGTCGTCCACAACAAGGCCGATGGCCAGCACAATCGCCAGAAGGGTAAGCACATTAATTGTAAACCCGGCTATGTACATTACAAAGAAAGAACCTACAAGCGAGACGGGTATTACTATAATAGGTATAAGTGTTGTCCTCCAGTTGCGCAGGAAAAAGAAGATAATCACAACAACCAGTGAAAATGCAATGAAAATGGTGTTCTTCACTTCCCTGATCGATGACCTGATATACTGGGTATTGTCAAAACCTATTTCCACTATCACATCATCCGGAAGATCCTTCTTGATGTATTCCAGTCTCTTGTATACTTCGTCTACTATTTCAATGTGGTTTGCTCCGGGCTGAGGTATAATCACGTTGCCAACCATGGGGATCCCGTTCATTTTCATTATACCGCGCAAATCTTCCGGACCCAGCTCAGCTCTTCCTATATCCCGGATCCTAACTACCTGATCTCTCGACTGCTTGATTATCAGGTTATTGAACTCGTCAGGTGTCGTCATTAAGCCTAAAGTCCTTATTGTCAGTTCGGTAGTATTTCCCTCAATACGGCCGGATGGCAGCTCGATGTTTTCACGGCTTATCGCGTTGCGCACATCAAGAGGTGTGAGCTGGTAACCGGCAAGCTTTGCCGGATCAAGCCAGATGCGCATGGCATATCTCTTCTGTCCCCAGATCATAATGGCACTGACTCCGGATATTGTCTGCAGCTGCTCTTTGAAGGTAAGCTCTGCAATTTCCGAAAGTTCAAGGAGAGAGCGTTTATCGCTCTTGATGGCCACAAACATAATGGGGCTTGCATCGGCGTCAGCCTTTGAGACGGTTGGGGGGTCAACATCCCTGGGAAGCATTCTCTGGGCCTGGGAGACTTTATCCCTGACGTCGTTGGCTGCAGTCTCCATGTCGACCGAGAGTTCAAACTCGACTGTAATATTGCTCCCTCCCTGACGGCTCACGCTCGTCAGCGTACGGATTCCGGGGATCCCGTTGATGGACTGCTCCAGGGGCTCGGTTATCTGTGTCTCAATAACATCTGAGTTGGCCCCCGGGTATGATGTGCTCACAGTGATAAGCGGCGGATCAACGCTGGGAAACTCCCTGACTCCCAGGTAAGTTGCACCTATCAGGCCAAATATCACTATTAGGAGCGAGAATACTGTCGCCAGTACCGGCCGCTTTATTGCTGTTGATGAAAGACTCATTTTCCTCTTTGCCTTTATTTTCTGTTAATCACTGAATCGAGAATGACAGGAAGATTATGACGTAATTGCAGAATCCCTGTGGTGAGTATTGTGTCTCCAAAATTCAGTCCGTCAACAATCTGAATCTCGGATGATGTTCTTAGTCCCGTTGTCACTCTTAACCTGTTGGCCCTTCCATTTCTGTAAACATAAACGATCTCTCCCTCCATCTCAGGAATCAATGCCTCTGACGGTATGGCCTTAGTGTTCTTATCAAGATCAAGCAGCAGTGTAATTGTAGCAAACCTCCCCGGCTTAAGCTCTTCATTCCTGTTGGGGTATAGAGCCCTGAGTACGATGGATCTTGTGTTGAAGTCTACCCTGGGGTCAACGGCATATACATCTGCCCTGTAAACATTCGGGTTGTCGGCGATAACAAAACTTATGGGAAACCCGATCCTGATACGGTCGGCGTATCGCTCGGGAATTGAGAACTCAATCTTGATCGGGCTGATCTTCACCAGCCTTGCGATCTTCGTGGAGGTATTGGCAAAACTTCCTTCACTGAGATAACGCAGTCCGATGATGCCGTCAAAGGGGGCTCTTAACTCAGTCTCCGATATCCTGGCTGTTATCAGGTTTATGTCTGCCTGAATAGTCTGAAGCTCGGTAACAATCTGATCGTAACTCTCACGGCTTATCGCATCCCTGTCGAGCAGGCTCCTTTGCCTGAACTCCTTTTCCTCAGCTAGCTTTTTCTGTGCCTGCAGCTTCTGTAACTGCGCCTGAAGAGGCCTGTCATTTATTTTTGCCAGAAGGTCACCTTTCTTAACCCTGGTGCCTTCTGTGAAGTTAATCTCAACGATCTTGCCCGATGTCTCGAATGAGAGCTCAACTTCCTCATCAGGCAGGAGTGTCCCTGTTAAAAGGCGGAATTCACTCAATTGCGCCGGATTTATCACAAAACCTGTGGCATTAAGCACCTGCCGGCCTGGTCCTGCCATTCCCGGCCCGGCACCTCTGGCAGGCGGATTGGACGATTCTGATCCGGACGACTTCCTTATTTTTGGCAGAAAGATAATTACAGCCGCTACTATTACTAACACAATTGTGATAATCAACCGAAACCTTTTCTTCATTGTACTTTTTTTGATGAAATTTATTATTCTGCTCCTCCTAACTCTGAACAACTTATCAGTGAATTTGTTTAGAAGCGTGTATTTTATCCGTATCAGAAAAAACAGACAAAGGTATCCAATAAAAAGAAGTTGGCTGAAGGAATACTTATAAAAAGTGTTAAAACAATGCCCCTTCGTCTCATTTTTCCCCTGACTGCATAAAACAAATCACTTTGTCATTACCTTTGTCGTCTCCTGAAATATAAAAACCCAGTAATGATACAACGCATTCAGTCTCTTTACCTGCTTCTGACAACAACGATGCCCTTTTTATTCCTGAAAGGCCCCGTTTTAAGTTTTATTAACAGGTCAGGATCAGTTCTGGAAGTTACAATGCAGGGGATATTTCAGACTTCAGGCGATACGACACCTGAACTTGTTTCCAGACCATGGCTCATCCAGGGAGTTGTTATTCTGATACCCATTTTGTCGGTCGTTGCTCTGCTCGCATTCAAAAACAGGAGGCTGCAGCTTAAACTGACCCTGATCCTGATCATATTGTCTCTCCTTCTTGCCGGAACTATCGTATATTACTACATTTCCTTCTCTTTCGGGGATCAGGGTTCGATTAGCGCAGGTTTCAGCATGCTCCTCCCGCTGCCTCTCCTCCTGTTTTCATTTCTCGCGTACCGGGGTATAAGGAAAGATGAGGAGCTGGTAAAATCATACGACAGATTGCGGTGAATCGGAGCATGGTTTCTTACCGTCAATCTGTTACTTTTAATTCAATCCCCGCATTCTAAATTATCTGCATATTCTCCTGGCTGGTGATCTTTTCGCAGTAGTGGCATTTTAGCGCAACACTCTTTTTCGAGATAACCCTGAAGCGGGTGGTGACCTGCTCGAAATTAGTGATGCATTTGGGATTCATGCATTTAGCTATTCCTACAATTGCGTCAGGCACTTCGACTACTTTCTTTTCAACCACTTCATAATCGCGTATTATGTTCAACTTGGCATCGGGTGCCACAAGGGCGATTCTGTTGATGTCGTCGTCGGCGAAAAATTTATCTGATATTTTTATTATTGCTTTTGTGCCCAGTTTCTTGCTCTCCAGGTTTGTTCCAAAAGTTATCTGATTGTCGATATGATCGAGACCCAGTATCTGAATTACCTTGAACAGGTTCCTTGCCGGGACGTGATCAATGACTGTTCCGTTCTGTATGGCGCTTACGCTCAGTTGTTTTGGTTCCTTCATGATTCTGTTCTTTCTTATTTGATTTCAAGCAGTTTGCACAGAATGGCCTGCCTTGTAAATACACCGTTGAGAGCCTGTTCGAAATAGTAGGCTTTCGGATCCCTGTCAACATCAGTGTGTATCTCATTAACCCGGGGCAGGGGGTGGAGGATCTTCAGGTTTGGCTTTGTGTTTTTCAGCATCTTTCCCTTTAATACGTAAATGTTTTTAACTTTTTCGTATTCAATAGGATCGGAGAATCTTTCCTTCTGTACCCTTGTCATGTAGATAATGTCGGCAACAGAAATTATATCGGTAAAATCAGTATGTTCGTAATACTTCAGCCCCAGATTCTCGAGGTACAACTTGATCTCATCCGGCATTTTCAGCTCCTCAGGTGCTATGAAATTAAACGTCGCATTCCACCTCGACATAGCCATAACCAACGAATGGACCGTACGGCCGTATTTGAGGTCGCCGACAAGAAATACATTGAGATTGTCCAGCCTTCCCTGTGTTTTGCGGATTGAAAAGAGGTCGAGCAGGGTCTGGGTTGGATGCTGGTTGGCTCCGTCTCCCGCATTTATTACAGGAACGGTGGCTATCTCGCTTGCAAAACGCGCACTGCCCTCGACAGGGTGGCGCATCACGATCAGATCGCAGTAGTTGGTTACGGTCCTTATCGTATCGTAAAGTGTTTCGCCCTTCGAAACGCTGCTTGTTGAGGAATCCGCAAAACCTAAAATCTTTCCTCCCAGGCGGTTGATGGCGCTCTCAAAGCTCAGCCTTGTCCGGGTGGAGGGCTCAAAGAAAAGTGTTGCAATAACCCTGCCCTCCAGCAGCTTTTGCACCGGATCCTTCTCGAATTCCCCTGCAAGGTCAAGAATCCTCAGGATCTCTTCGGTCGTTAAATCATCAATTGATACTAAGCTTTTGTTTTTCATATGGTTGGGTCTGGAAGAGAGTAATATGTAACATGCTGTAAACAAAATTACTTAAGAAATATCACCGAAGCCGTGCTTGTTAATAAGTAATTAAAAACTTTTACCTTCAGGCTTTCACGAGACCGCACCGGCATTTAAAATCTTAAGACCATTGATCCTCGACAGGCGTTTCTGTATTCCTGCCTCCTCAGCAATATCCCAGCTCACACTTATCCGGCAGATAAGGTCAATTTCCTGACCTGTATGGGACAAGTTCGCCTCCTTGATTACTTTCATTACGTCATTCAGTGAACTGTAGGGAAACTCCAGCACCCGGCTGCAACTTACATTTCTTGTTATTATCTCGGCATTGTTGATTGCATCTTCCGCAGCCCTCCGGTAAGCATTTATAAGACCTCCTGTCCCTAAAAGGGTTCCTCCAAAATAACGGGTAACTATTATGAGTATGTTGGTAAGTTCACGGGAGTTTATCTGACCGAGTATCGGTTTACCTGCGGTACCGGAAGGCTCTCCGTCGTCAGATACCCTCCACCTGGTTCTGTCAGCCCCGAGAACCCACGCATGACAATGGTGCCTGGCGTCGTGAAACTCTTTCCTGGTTTTGTCGAGCAGCTCCCGGATCCTTTCAGTATCCTCGGCCGGCCAGGCATCGGCGATGAACCTGCTTCCGCGGTCCCGGAAAACACCACGGGAAAACCCTTTTATTGTTTTAAAGGAATCGGACATAAATGGATTCTACAGGACTCAAATATCAGTTGTGCACACAATATTAGTGAATTCTGTCCGTCTGAATAAGTGATTAACCAAAAAATGATACTTTTGTCAGTATTAATTCATAGTGATGAGTGTTTTACTGGATGAGAAAGATCTGCAAAAGCTGATTGTAATTGGCGACAGGATACTAATCAAACCAAAGGTCCCGCAGGCTAAGACTAAAAGCGGCCTCTACCTGCCTCCCGGAGTAAATGAAAATGAGAAGGTGCAGATAGGCTATGTGCTGAAAGTAGGACCGGGATATCCTATACCGACAGTGAATGAAGTGGATGAACCATGGAAAGACAGGTCAGTGGAACCGAAATATGTACCCCTGCAGCCGAAAGAGGGAGACCAGGCTGTTTATCTTCAGAGCAATGCCATTGAGATTGAGTTCAATAAGGAGAAATATATTGTGGTGCCCCAGTCGGCTATCCTTCTTCTTTTAAGAGACGACGGACTTTTTGAATAACATTTGTTTGTATGGAAAATGATATCTTGAAGGACAAAAAAATCCTCATTGTCGAGGATGACGTTTCAAGCAGATTGTATCTCAATAAAATACTTGAAAAGACCGGCGCAATACTGCTCAACGCTTCTGATGGCAGGGAGGCTGTTGATACTGCTCTTGGAAATCCCGACATCGACATTATACTGATGGATATTCAGCTGCCTGTCCTGGATGGATATGAAGCTGCAGAAAAAATCCGCGAATTCCGGAAAAATGTTCTTATTATAGCCCAAACGGCATACAGCCTCCTGGGAGACCGGGAAAAAATCATAGCTTCGGGTTTTGATGATTATATCGTCAAGCCGATTTTTCCGCGCCAGCTGATCGACAAGCTTTCGGCAGCAATAATCAAGGGCTGAGAAATATAACCAAAAGTAACTATTCAGGGTAATGGGCAAATTGCCTGAACTCAGCCCTGAATATCTCAATCTCACTCTGCCATCTCTCCTTTTCAGTTCTGACAGGCAACCTGTTCTGAAGGGAAGTCCTCATACCGGAGTCACCTGCAAGAATATCAAAAGGCATCAGCGAGTACTCATATTCATACGGGGGAGGATTGAATTTCAGTTCGTCCCGGCCTGTGGTTTCAATTATTGCATCAAAGATCTCAAGGGCTGTTGCTACCGGCTGGTATGTCGCCGGGTTGGTTACATGTATCTGAATACCCTCGCACATAATGCCGGCGAATTTGTTAAAGGTTGGGATAAAGTTGTGAACTCTGAAGGCGCACCCGGAAATATTACGTGAATCGAGGTTGCTTTTCAGCCTTACTGCATTGATGAAAGGGGCTCCGAAAAGCTCAAACGGAATGGTTGTACCCCTTCCCTCGGAAAGGTTGAGCGCTTCAATCAGCACAGTGCCGGGATAAACTATTGCAGTCTGAAGCGACGGCATGTTGGGAGATGGAAGAACCCATGGCAGCCCCGTTTCATTATACAGTGTCGATCTTTGCCAGTTCTTCATCCATACAATATTCAGATCACATGCAGGAAAATAGAGTTCCTTCATCAGAAGGGCCATTTCACCCATTGTCATCCGGTGGCATAACGGGATCGGAGCGCCTCCGACGAAGGTGAAATACTCCTCTTTCAACACCGGACCGTCGAACGGAAGCCTCCCTACAGGATTGGGCCTGTCGAGCACCCAGACAGGTATTCCGGACTCCAGGCACGCCTCCATGCAGAGTTTAAGGGTCCATACATAAGTGTATAGCCTGGCCCCTACATCCTGCAGATCAACAACAAGAACATCAATATCAGCCAGCATCTCACGGGTCGGCTTGCGGTGCTCGCCGTAAAGACTGTAAAGCGGTACATTAAAGACAGGATGGACCTGACTTCTCCATTCAATCATATTATCCTGGGTCTGTCCGTACAAACCGTGCTGAGGACCAAATATTGCCGCAAGCCTGCAGTCCGGCCTGCCATGAAGGAAATCGGTTATGTGAACATAATCAGCCGTTATGCTCGGTGCATGGCATAACACACCTATACGCCTGCCCTGCAAGAGCTCAGGCAGACTATCCCTTATAATATCCAGACCGGTTCTGACCATATGATTTTTGTTCAAAGATATCCAAAAATTTTTGGCACTGCCTGATCTAAATCATATGGATATGCAGAATAATGAAATAATTCTTTATTATGTTTATGGCATGAAAACAGCCAGACTGACATTCAGAATTAGCCTGCTGATAAAATCGGGAGCACTGATGCTCCTGTTTGCGATATCGTGCTCACCTGCAGCAGAGAGAAAGATTTCAATCATTGCCACCACCGACATCCACGGGATGCTT
>CAYRQY010000105.1:0-8225 GCA_964426435.1 uncultured Rikenellaceae bacterium
ATGGTCGAAAAAATGGACGAGCTCGGTTTCGGCAACTGCTCGAATACCGGCGCATGCGAAGCTGAATGCCCGAAAGAGATCAGACTGGTGAATATAGCAAGGCTTAACAGGGAGTACTACAAGGCTTACTGATCACCTGCCGGAGCAGCCATGAATCTCGCCTGTGGCCTACATCTATGCCTCATTATTGTGAGCAGAGAGCCTCAATATCCTTCACGGTCTTCGGAACGGGTCTTCCGAGCAGTCTGCTCCCCTTCGAAGTGATAAGAATATCATCCTCAATCCTGACACCCCCGATGTCCATGTACTTTTCGATCCTGTCGTAATTAATGAATGAGGCGTGCTTTTCCTCAGACCTCCATCTTTCTATCAGCTCGGGTATGAAATAACACCCTGGCTCAACTGTCAGGACATGACCGGGTTTGTACGGGAGTGCAAACCTGAGAAAAGCCAGGCCAAACTGTTCGCTGCGTTTTACCTCCTCGCTGTAACCGACAAAATTCTCGCCCAGCGATTCCATATCGTGAACATCGAGTCCCATCATATGACCGAGCCCGTGAGGCATGAACAGTGCATGAGCCCCCTCTCTGACAGCCTCATCCGGATCACCCTTCATCAGCCCCAGCTCTTTAAGTCCCGAAGCTATAATACGGCAGGCACCAATATGAACATCACGATTCGAAACTCCTGGTCTTGCAGCTTTAATCGATTCGGTATTTGCCCTGAGCACTATTTCATATATCTCTTTCTGCTTCTCGCTGAACTTACCTCCGACAGGAGTTGTACGTGTTATATCGGAAGAATAGTGCAGTAGCGATTCGGCTCCGGCATCCGATACCAGCATTCTGCCTTTTTTCAGGATATTTGTGTGAGAATGATTATGGAGAGTCTGTCCGTCGATGCTGAGAATAATAGGGAAAGCTGTTCCGCTGCCCTTTGCCAGGGCAATCCCTTCCATCGTACCGAAAATATCCTGTTCCTTAATCCCGGGCCTGCACATCTTCATTGCTGTTACATGCATTTCGTATGTTATCTCCAGGGCCTTTTCAATCTCATCAACCTCTGCCGGCTCCTTTATCGACCTCATCGATACCACGGCCTTTATCAGGTCGGCGGACGCCATTGTTTTCATCTTGCAGGGATTCTCCTTCAGCAAGGACCCCAGTTTCATTTTAGTCTCTCCCCTGTAGGGAGGCAAAAAATGGACCCGCCTTTTCTTTGCTATTGCATCGGTTGCAATCTTATCAAGCCTGTCGGGAGTACCGGTGTTTTCCACCCCGCATTTTAATGCCAGCTCCCTGACCGAAGGCTGGGGGCCTGTCCAGATAATGTCGTCCAGATCAAAATCATTTCCGAATAACCAGTCCTTGCCGGTATCGAAATCCATCAATCCGGTGAAACCCGGCAGATCGAGTCCGAAGAAATAGAGAAAATCGCTGTCCTGCCTGTAGTGATATGTGTTAGCCGGATAATTCATCGGCGATTCATCATTACCGGTGAAAAGTGCAATTCCCGATTTCATAAGACCGTGAAGTCTCTCCCTCCTTTTCGAATATACGTCGCTTTTAAACATGTCTAATTTTTTAGTTTCAGGTAAGATATATTTTACTAAAATACAACTCCCTCTTAACTATTCCAAAAACCAGCCTGAAATAACCGGATTTTGAATCAATATTTTGAAACCTTTAATAATTCTTCCCGTATAAGGCCGTAAGAGGGGTTTGTTAAGGTTATCAACAATTCCGCCAGAAAAAGATTTTTTTAAAACAATTTAATAATCAATGCAATTATTTTGCGAATGGTATTTGATATTAACATAATTTTTTTATATTCGCAAACGTTATTAACACATTATTAACCGCAACCTGACCATGCCTTACAGAAGATTACCCAACACCGATGCCGCCCGTATCAGGGCAATGAGAATAGCACTTGAGAAAGGTAAGGAGATGCCTCCGCAAAAAATGGCTTTTTCACCAAAAACGATAGTACGGCTTCAGCGGTTTCTGCCGCAGTTCGAACAGGGCATTCAGCTTCACCGGCAATCGATGGCATCTCAATATAACAAAAGCCGCGACTACAGTGAGGCGGTACGTAAGGCAAGGGTTTACCTGACTCATTTTATAAGGGTTATGAATATGGCGGTATTCAGGGGAGACCTGCCTGCCGATACAAGGGCGTTCTACGGTCTTGCAACCAATGATGCAACCGTGCCATCCTTCAACACTGAGAATGAGCTTATCAGCTGGGGCAAAAGAATCATTGAGGGAGAAGAATACCGGATTCGGAAGGGAGGATGCCCCATTACCAATCCTACAATTGCAGTGGTTAAAGTAAGGTACCAGAATTTTCTTGAAGCCTATAATCATAATAAGAGCCTTGCCAAAAGAACACAGGACTACACTCAAAAAAACACTGAATTGCGCAAGGAGGCCGATGAAATTATCGTCCAGATCTGGAATGAGGTTGAAAACACCCACAGTACCCTCCCGGAGGAAAGGAGGATTGAAGAAAGCGAAAACTACGGACTGGTCTATTTCTACAGAAAGAATGAGCTGAATCCATCTGAGACAAGATCTGAAACAATTAATTCGAGCTGGTCCTGACCAGGAAAAGAGCATCACCCAATTTTCAATAACACAGGTTGACCATAGGTAACATATCGCTGGGAGATTTCCCATTGTTTCTGGCTCCGATGGAGGATGTCACCGATCCATCGTTCAGGATGGTATGCAAGATGTCCGGGGCTGATTTTATGTACACCGAGTTTATATCGTCCGACGGACTTATCAGGGAGGGAGCAAAGAGCGTAAAAAAGCTGAATATTACCGATAGTGAAAGGCCGATGGGCATTCAGCTTTATGGCCATCTCACAGGAGCGATGGTGGAAGCCGCCATTATAGCTGAAGCTGCAAATCCGGATCTGATAGATATTAATTTCGGGTGTCCGGTCAAAAAAATCGCCAATCGTGGCGCGGGTGCGGGAATGCTCAGAAACATACCGCTGATGGTTCAGATGACTGAAGCCATAGTAAAGGCAGTAAAACTTCCCGTTACCGTAAAGACACGCCTGGGATGGGATGATGAATCCAAAAATATTGAGGAGGTTGCTGAACGTCTGCAGGATGCCGGCATAAGAGCCATCACCATACACGGAAGGACAAGAGCACAGATGTATAAAGGAGAGGCCGACTGGAGCCTTATCGGAGCTGTCAAGAACAATCCGAGGATAAAGATCCCCGTTATTGGCAACGGCGATATTGACGGACCGGTAAAAGCAAAGGAAATGTTCCGGAGGCATGGTGTTGACGGAATAATGATAGGCAGAGCTGCAGTAGGCAGGCCATGGATCTTCAGGGACATAAGGCATTACCTCAGTACAGGGGAACTTCTTCCAGAACCTTATGTTTCAGAGAAAGCCGATATTGCACTTTTTCATCTTTCAGGATCGCTGCAGTTCAAGGAGGGGAAAAGAGCGATCCTTGAAATGCGCCGTCATTTTTCAAATTATTTCAAGGGAATTCCCGGATTCAAAGAGACCCGGCTCAAGCTATTGACAGCCACCGACCTGAACGAGATAAAGGACTTAATCAACTATATTAAGGAGAAGTGGGGCACCTACAGGTCTGACGACAGATCTTCGGTTTATTCCGTATAAAGTCCGGTCTGATTCTCTTCCGCTGAGAGTAAAACTCCGGGGTTTTCTACCCTTCCGAACAGTGCCGAAAGATCCTTCCACCGGAAGACGAGTTTCAGTATTGCCACAAAGAGAACCCCGGTAATAAGAAGTGCTGCGAATTCGCCCCAAGGAAAAATGTTAACCTGCTCATATATGGCAGGTGTCTGAAGTGCCGACGAGCTGTGGGTAACCATCACACAAAGAAAAATGTTGTTTGCCGTATGGGCTCCGATGGCTGCTTCGGTGCCGTCGTCGGCAACCGCCACCACCCCGAACACCAGGCCGAAGAGTATGTACTGGGGCATCATTACCATAAAGCCGAATTCCTTAACTTCAGGATTGAATGCGTGCATCAGTCCGAACAGAACAGAGGTTGTAAGGACGGGCAGCCACCTGTTCCTGAATAGCACAGCAAATCCCTGCATAAGATAGCCCCTGAAAAGCACCTCTTCAAAAGCAGCCTGAAAGGGAATAAAAACCAGAGAGACACCAACAAGTATCAGCAATGTTTTCAGTGCAGGTGAGTTATGAAGAAAGTTCGACGGATCAACCTTAAGGTAGACAAAGAGATAAACAGAAGAGAGAAGAAGCCATACAAGTCCGGATATAAAAAAACGGTTCCACCTGAACCGGTCCCTGCCATTTATGGTTTTCATCAGGCTCCTTTCGTGAAGAGGCCTTACAAGGAGGAAGAATGCGCCGAGCCCTGCTATAAACGGGAAAAGCATCATCATGAAACTAACGTTAATATCGAGTCCGAGTATGCTGAAATCGTTCGGATTGGCGGCCAGACCGGATATGACGTCAGGGTTTGAAGCTGCCCTGAACGCTATTGCTATAATGAGCGGGATGGCACCAACTGTGTTGGAAGCGACAAGAACTGCCACAAACATTACCAGGTATCTCCAAACACCGTTCTTCCCTTTGAAACCTGCCTCGAGGTGTCTCATAGAGTAAAATTTTAAAATTCTGTTATGCTCCCCTTCGGGTGATCAATTGAATAATGAAGTCCTATGCTTTCCCTTCTGTTCTGTGCCATTTTTATTACAAGATACCCCACATTGATAAGGTTTCTGAGTTCGCATATCTTCTTCGAAATCAGCGATCTCTTGTAGAGGCTTTCCGTCTCGTTATAGAGTATTTCAAGTCTTACGAGCGCCCGTTCGAGTCTCAGATCGGACCTGACGATACCTACATAGTTGCTCATGATCATCTGAACCTCCTTCGTGCTCTGGGTTATAAGCACCATCTCCTCAAGGTGAGTGGTTCCCTTGTAGTCCCAGTTGGGAATGTTTTCTTCATAGGAGAATTCACCAAGTCTTTTCCCCGAATGCACGGCAGCCCTGTGTGCATACACAACTGCTTCGATAAGGGAATTTGAGGCAAGCCTGTTGGCCCCGTGCAAGCCTGTCGATGAAACCTCTCCGATGGCGTAGAGCCTGTGAATTGTACTCTGCCCGTCTATGTTAACCTTTATCCCCCCGCACGAGTAATGAGCAGCCGGTATAACAGGGATCATATCCGTTGTAATGTTTATGCCCCTCGAAAGACAGTGCTCATAGACATTGGGAAAATGATCCTTCAGCTCCTGGGGGTCGAGATGAGTGCAGTCGAGCCATACATGATCATCTCCCCAGATTTTCATTTCATTGTCTATTGCCCTGGCAACAATATCCCGCGGAGCCAGCGAGCCCCTGCTGTCGTATCGCTTCATGAAGCTTTCACCTGACATGTTCTTCAGAACGGCACCGAATCCTCTCAGTGCTTCAGTAATCAGGAAGGAGGGCCTCCGGTCGGGATCGTACAGCGATGTCGGATGGAACTGCACGAATTCCATGTTCTCAATCCTGCCCTTTGCCCTGTAGACCATGGCCACGCCATCGCCTGTGGCAATATCCGGATTGGTGGTTGTAAGATAAACATTCCCCATCCCTCCTGTGGCTATAACCGTCACTTTTGAAAGAAAAGTGATCACTTTCTGGTTAACCAGGTCAGCTACATAGGCTCCGTAGCAGTTAATATCAGGAGAGTTCTTCTTCACCTTTACACCCATATGGTGCTGTGTAAGTATCTCGATGGCAAAATGGTTCTCGCAGATTTCAATCCTGGGATTCTCCTTTACCCTTTCGACAAGCGTCTTCTGAATGACCTCTCCCGTCTTGTCCTTTGCGTGCAGGATCCTGTGCTCAGAATGCCCTCCTTCCTTCGCCAGGTCATAGCTTCCGTCATCCTTCAAATCAAAGGCGACACCCAGCCTGATAAGATCCCGTATCCTTTCCGGAGCTTCGCTTACCACCATCCTTACAACCTCTTCGTCGCATATTCCGTTACCTGCAATAAGGGTGTCGCTGACATGCTTCCCGAAATCGTCTGGTTCACTGAAGACTGCAGCTATCCCTCCCTGGGCATACCGGGTATTCGCGTCCTCGGGTTTTGCCTTGGTTATAATGGCTACATTTCCATACTTTGCTGCCTCCAGGGCAAACATTAATCCGGCTATCCCCGACCCTATAACCAGAAAATCCGTCCTCTTCTTCATAGATGAGCCAATGAATGAGGCGTAAAGATACAAAAAGCAGATCGTTGCTAAACCAAAGTTTTTGAATTACTTTTGCCTTCCGCTAAAGTAAACAACTTCGTTATGGCTCAGGAAGATCACTTCAGGAAACTTGTCTCCCACTGCAAAGAGTACGGGTATGTGTTCCCGTCGAGCGAAATATACGACGGGCTGAATGCAGTCTATGATTACGGACAGTATGGTGCCGAACTGAAAAACAATATAAGGAAATACTGGTGGGACAGTATGGTGTTGCTGCATGAGAACGTTGTCGGAATAGATTCGGCAATATTCATGCACCCGACTATATGGAAGGCCTCCGGACATGTCGATGCCTTCAACGATCCGCTTATCGACAATAAGGATTCCAAAAAAAGATATCGTGCCGATGTCCTTATAGAGGAACACATTGCAAAAATCGAGGAGAAGATTGCAAAAGAGGTCGGGAAAGCCGGTGAGAGGTTCGGAGATGCTTTTGATGAGAAGAAATACAGGGAGACCAACCCGCGCGTTCTGGAGTATCAGTCGAGAATAGACGGGATAAATGCCAGGTTTTCAGATGCCATGAATAAGAATGACCTGGCAGGGCTCAAACAGATAATTCTTGACAGCGAGATAGTCTGTCCCATCTCGGGAAGCAGGAACTGGACCGATGTGAGGCAGTTCAACCTGATGTTTTCAACAGAGATGGGATCCACTGCCGAGGGTGCAAGCAAAATCTACCTCAGGCCTGAAACAGCCCAGGGCATATTTGTCAACTTCCTGAACGTGCAGAAGACAGGCAGGATGAAGATCCCCTTTGGAATAGCCCAGTGCGGTAAGGCATTCCGAAACGAGATAGTCGCCAGGCAGTTCATCTTCAGGATGCGCGAATTCGAGCAGATGGAAATGCAGTTCTTCGTGGAGCCTGGCAGCGAGATGGAGTGGTACACATACTGGAAGGAAAAAAGGATGAAGTGGCATAAGGCACTCGGCTTCGGAGACGAGAACTACCGTTTCCACGATCACACCAAGCTTGCCCATTATGCGAACGCTGCAACAGATATAGAATACCGGTTCCCGTTCGGGTTCAAGGAGGTGGAGGGGATCCATTCCCGCACCGACTTCGATCTCCGGCAGCACCAGGATTACAGCGGGAAAAAGATGCAATACTTCGACCCCGAGAAAGGACATTCGTATATCCCGTACGTAATTGAAACATCCATAGGGCTCGACAGGACCTTCCTTCAGGTTATCGCCGCCTCACTCACAGAGGAGGAAGTGAAAAAGGAAGAAGGTGTTTCAGATACAAGAGTCCTTCTCAGGCTGCCATCATTTCTTGCTCCCGTTAAACTGGCGGTATTGCCACTGGTAAGAAAGGACGGTTTGCCGGAAATAGCTGAAAAGATAATCAGCGACCTGCGGTTTGACTTCAACTGCCAGTATGACGATAAGGACTCGATTGGCAGGCGCTACAGGCGTCAGGATGCGATCGGAACACCTTACTGCATCACAGCCGATCATCAGACACTCAGCGACCATACCGTTACAATCAGATACCGTGACTCGATGCTTCAGGAACGGGTTGGCATTCCACACCTTAAGGAGATCATATCAGGGAAAGTCAGCATCAGCACCCTCCTGAAAGGCCTGCAGGATGAATAAGATCCTGATAATAACCTACTACTGGCCGCCGGGAGCCGGAGCCGGCGTGCAGCGCTGGCTGAAATTTGCAAAGTATCTCCCCGAATACGGCTTTGAGCCCGTGATCCTTACCGTCGATCCCGGATATGCCGCTTATCCTTTTCCAGATCCCTCGCTTGAAAGGGAAATACCTCAGAGCCTGAAGGTTTATAAAACCCCTGCATATGATTTCTTCAGACTCTTCTCAAAAGACAAGTCCAGGGTACCTGCAGCCGGATTCGCTACCGGGAAAGATACTACCCTTAAAGGCCGATTCCTGAGATTCATTCGGGGCAACTTCTTCATACCTGATCCAAGGAGAGGATG
>CAYRQY010000106.1:0-8211 GCA_964426435.1 uncultured Rikenellaceae bacterium
CGTTACTGCCTGAGGTGCGATGTCAGGTATGCATGCAACGGCGAGTGTCCGAAACACAGGTTTTCAATAAGTCCTGACGGTGAGCCGGGACTGAACTATCTGTGCGAGGGATATAAGCTTTTCTTTCATCATGTAAGGCCTTACATGGAATTCATGGCAAAGGAGCTCAGCAACAAAAGGGCTCCGGCAAACGTAATGACCTGGGTCAGGAACAGGGAAAACCAGGTCGTCAAACCTTTGCAATTGCCTGAAAGGAATGATCCCTGCCCGTGCGGAAGCGGTAAGAAGTTCAAGAACTGCTGTGCCGGCAAGCCGATTTACAGGAGGTAGAGCTGGGTACTGGGTCCTCGGTGCTAGGTGCTCGGTGCTCGGTCCTCGGTTCTCGGTGCTGGGTGTCCTATTTTATCACAAACGTGCCCGCTAGTTCGCCGCTGTCGGCATAGCCGTAGCGGACTGCCTTAACACGTATACTGTGTGTTCCGGGTTTAAGGTTAAGCGGGCCCGAGTAAAGAAGCCAGTGCGGGGTGGCCTGCTCCTCGAAGGTATAGACAATTGAAGAACCGTGGGTCGGGCAATAGAATGCCAGTGTCACAGGCGATGACCATGTTCCCCCGGTCCTGTAATTCTTCGAGGCACGATCGTCGGGGCTGTTGATTATGAAGTAGGGAACATCTGTTACCGGTTTCACTTTGCCCGGCCACATCTGTTCAATCATTTCAGGCTCATTCATATGGCCCATATCGCCGGTCTCGAGTGTCCAGTTTTTATGCCGCCGGCGCATATCCTGAAGAACACTTTTCATTGCAGGGTCGTTGACCAGGTTGTTTATCTGGTAGGGATCCTTCCTTACATCGTAAAGCTCTTCGGGCGGACGCGAGTATGCCATCCAGCTCTTCTGGGGGCCTGTAAGCTTATTTTCAGCATCGAGCCTGAGCATTTCCCTGTAGATGGGCATACTGCTGAGGTATGGCACCCAGATGGGGAAAGGTTCGTTGGGATAATAATTAACTACGTAAAGGTAATCCTTTGTGCGAACCGACCTTATCATATCGTATGATTCATCAACCCTGTCGCGGGCCGCGAACACCGCGTCGCGAGGAGTGCCTGCCTGATCACCGAGGAAAGGGATACCCTGCATGTGCGCCGGAACAGGGATACCTGCCAGTGAAAGAACCGAAGGACCAAAATCAATTGAACTTATCAACCTGTCGTCGACTGTTCCGGCTTTTGTCCTTCCGGGAAATTTTATAATCAGAGGTATCTTAAGACCTGAATCGTAAAGCCATCTCTTTGCCCTTGGCAGTCCGTCGCCATGGTCACCCCAGAAAAATATAATTGTATTGTCAAGTTCGCCCTCACGCTCAAGCTCTGCTAAAAGCGATCCCACCACCGAATCCAGTCTGGCGATGTTATCGTACATTTTTGCTATATTAAGTCTTATGGTCTGATTGTCAGGGTAATACGGAGGGACCAAAACTGAAGCCGGATCGGTTTTTACATTTGTAATGTCCCATGCCTGGCTTTCATGAGTTCCGACGTGATTGAACACTGCAAAAAACGGCTGGTTTTTGTCGGGTCTGAATTTATAGTGGGCATTTCTGCTGCATTCGTCCCAGATGCTTGCCGGCACTGGATCCTGAGCGAACTGGTAATCGGTCTTGGAGTTATTTGTGCAATAATACCCTGCAGTTCTCATATACTCGGTGAAGGCTTTTACATAATGCGGCGGTACGGCTGTGAAAGTTATGGGATCATCAACCGACCGTCTGTATGATGTTGTGCGCATATGCATACAGCCTATCGAGGTCTGGTACATGCCGGTAATAATACCGGCCCTGCAGGGAGCGCTTATGGCGGCCGTAGTGAAGACATTTGTATAGCGGATGCCCTGTGAAGCCAGCCTGTCGATATTGGGTGTTCTGGCGGTTTTATCGCCGTAACAGCCGAGGTGCTGGCTCATATCTTCGGTGGAGATCCACAGGATGTTGGGGCGTTTCTGGGGTTGTTGGGCGATGCCCTGATACGCCAGCAGGGATGCTGCTCCCAGGCCGATTACTTGTTTTATGTTAATCATGATAGTATTGGGATTAAATTATTGGTTACTTAAAGAACACATAATTTTACACAGAGGGCCACAGAGGTTTACACAGAGGGCCACAGAGATAAATCAGTTACTGATCTGACTTTTTAACGGATCCCGGTTTACGACCATTCACTGATGGCATATTCATGTTTTCGTCTCCCAGGTCTCTTCTCATTTCATCCGCAATCTGCATAAGTTCTTCGACCACATCGGGGTATAGCTCCTTTACATCATATCTCTCACCAGGGTCGCGTCTGAGGTCATAGAGTTCATAGTCTGTCTTACCCTGGGCATATCCTCCCGGCCAGCCGTCGTTACCGGGCATTACACCCTCATAGGATCTGTATGTATGAGGCAATACCAGTTTCCAGTCATCCTTCCTTACATTTTCGTAGCTGTTCCTACGGTAGAAATAGTGGAAGACATCCCGTGGATTGCTTTCAAAATCTCCCATAAGCAGCGACAGGATATTCAGTCCATCGATCTTTCTCACAGGAAGATCCGCGCCTGTTATTGCACAGAGTGTAGGAAGAATATCGATTGTGGAAGCTATATTGTTACAGATGGTGCCTGCAGGTATTTTTCCCGGCCACGACATTATGCAGGGAACTCTCTGTCCCCCTTCCCAGCTGCATCCCTTGCCCTCGCGCAGACCTCCGGTTGAACCGGCATGATTCCCGAAATTGAGCCACGGACCATTATCCGAAGTGAAGATGACCAGGGTGTTTTCCGTGAGGCCGTTCTTTTCGAGAGCCTTCATTATCTCTCCAACCGACCAGTCGATCTCCATGATGACATCACCGTAGAGACCTTGTTTGCTTTTACCCTTGAATTTACCTGACACGGCCAGCGGTACATGAGGCATTGAATGGGCTACATAAAGGAAAAAAGGATTCTTTTTGTTCCTGTTTATGAAATCAACGGCAAATTCTGTATAAAGCGTCGTCAGTTCAGCCTGATCGTTCAGGTCCCTGATCTCCCTGATTTTCTCGTTCCCCCTTATCAGAGGCAGTTGAGGATAGACAAGTTTATTTGCTGCTTTATCCTTTGTTGCCGGCAGGCCGTCAAAGTCAACCGGCCACATATCGTTTGAATAGGGCAACCCGAGATACTCGTCAAATCCGTGTTGCAGCGGCAGGAAAGGAAGATGGTGGCCGAGGTGCCATTTACCGGTTATGCCTCTGGCGTACCCTTTCCGGCCGAGAAGTTCAGGTATCAGTTCTTCTTCAGCATTAATGCCTGTGCTGTCGTATGGCATCAGGGCACCGGTGATGCCCACGCGGTTCGAATAGCAACCGGTGAGGAGTGCTGCCCGGGATGCACTGCTGACTGCCTGGGCAACATAGAAACTAGTGAAGCGCATTCCGTTAACGGCCAGCCTGTCGAGATTCGGAGTGCTGAAGCCTGTTGCGCCATAGCAGCCAAGGTCGCCATAGCCAAGATCGTCTGTGAAGATCAGGACAATATTGGGGGATTTGCCTGAATCAGAGCTGCTATTACTGCATCCGGCAAGAGCCGCAGCAGTAACTATTCCCAGGGAAATTGCGGGTTTTAAATGTTTCATAAGGTTTTATTATTTCACAGAGAGCCACATTATTCACGGTTATATTCGGGATTGATTTCCATCATTTTAGCTCCTGTCTTTTTCCTCCACTCATCAAGAATGCCATATAGTTCCCTTGTTTTCGCCGGCTCCCTTTCAGAGATGTCATTCATTTCCGAAAGATCGGCACCGAGATCATAAAGCTCAGTCCTGCCGGTCTGGAAGTTGTCTATCAGCTTGTATTCGCCCAGCCTTACAGCGCTTCCCGGTTCCACCCCCTGGTTTGAATAATGAGGATAATGCCAGAAAAGTGGTCTCTCCTTCAGAATTCCGGTGCGGAGAGCTCCTGCGAAGCTTATGCCATCAAGGTCAGAGCAATCGTGACCCGCTCCTGTAAGCTCAACAATTGTTGGAAGGTAATCGATCGACGATACCGGAATATCAAGCTGGTTTTTGCTCTTTTTCAGGAAAGGAGCCTTTATGATAAGGGGAACGCGGATACCTCCCTCGTAGAGCCATCCTTTACCTGCCCGGAGTGGGAAATTACAGGTTGGTGAGCCCTCGGATGTTGAGAGCCCTCCGTTGTCGGATGTAAAGATAATCAAAGTATTGCCGTCAATCCCGAGCTTCTCCAGGAGGTCCATCAGTTTGCCAATGTTCTCATCAACGCTCCATATCATGGCAGCATAAACAGGATTACTCTGGATATTTCTTTCCTTGTAATTCTGGCTCATCCATTCTTCTATCCAGTGCCTGTCGCGCGTGAACGGGTCTGCTTCACTTAGTCCCAGTCTTTCTGCCTTTGAAGTGAACTTTTGTATATGTTCTTCCTTCGCCTGCATGGGGTTATGGACAGCGTAATATGACAGGTAGACAAAGAAGGGAGCATCCTTATTATCTTTTATGAACTGAAGGGCTTCATCCGTCTGGCGGTCGGTGAGATACTCTCCCGGCGGACCGTCGTCGAGGCGCGGATTACCATAGGGAGAGAAGTAACCGTTTGCATTATTGTTCCGGGTCGGGGCACCCATGGCATGCCCCCCTTTATTTACATCGAATCCCTGGTACTCTGGCCAGAATTCAGGATCGCGTCCAAGGTGCCACTTCCCGGAAATCATTGTGGCATATCCTTCCTTTTTAAGTATTTCGGCCATGGTTACTTCATCCAGGTCGAGCTGTTGTTTAAAGGGAAGAGGAAGGAGTTTGTCGTTTGGTGACCCGAAGTTTGAAGCCTGGCGTCCCGGTATCCAGTCGGTAATTCCCGTATTGACAGGGTAGCGGCCGGTCATTATTGCCGCTCTTGTAGGAGAAGAGACAGGGCAGGCTGCGTATGCATCGGTAAAGAGTATCCCCTCCCCTGCCAGTCTGTCGATATTTGGTGTTTCGTAGAAGGTGCTTCCATAGCATCCCAGGTCCGCATAGCCGTAATCATCGAGGAGTATGAAGATGACATTTGGATTCTTAACGTCTGATCCACAACTTGTTAAAATCAAAGAGACAGGGATCGTGGCAGCAAGGCCGGCACAGGAGAGTAGTTTTGTGTTCTTCATCGATTCTTTTTTATATCCTGAAGGAGTTTTGTCAGTTCTTCCAGTTTTGCAGGATTTGCACTGGCGAGATTGACTTGCTCGCCTATGTCGTCTCTCAGGTTATACAGTTGGGGTAAAGTGTCATTTCCGAGTTCGATATTTGTATTCACCGCGATCCGGGGACCCGGACCCGGTTCGATGTATTTCCAGTCGCCTCTTATTATTGAAAGCCTGCCGTTGGCAGAATGCTCAATAAGCCAGTCGCGTCCCTTACGGTCTTTCCCGAGAAGGGCATCGAGATGGGTGAAACTGTCGGGAGCGTCGTTCCGGGGCAATTCCTGTCCGGTAAGTGTGGCAATGGAGGCTATGAGGTCTATCTGGCTGAAAAGGGCTTCTGAGATCCCCGGCCTGATCATGCCCGGCCACCGGGCTATAAAGGTGACTCTTGTACCGCCGTCAAATGCGCTGTATTTGCCCCCCCTTAGAGGGCCGGAGGGTTTATGGTTTCCAAGTTTCTCAACGGCATCATCCTTATAACCATCATCGACCACAGGACCATTATCGCTGGTTATAATGACAAGAGTGTTTCCTGAAAGACCCTGGCCGTCGATTGCTTTCAGGATCTCTCCCACGCACCAGTCGAACTGTAATATTGCATCTCCCCTGGGCCCCATTCCGCTTGTTCCCGAGAAACGCGGGTGAGGTACCCTGGGAACGTGGATATCGTGAGTGGCGAAGTAGAGGAAGAACCTGTTATCCCTGTTGTTTCTGATGAAATCAACAGCCTTATCTGTTATCACATCGGCCATATCCTCGTCTACCCACCAGGCTGATCTGCCTCCGCTCATATACCCTATCCGGCTTATACCGTTAATGATTGTCATGTCGTGTCCATGACTCGGAAGCATTTTGAGCAGTTCCGGATGATCCCGGCCTGTTGGTTCGTCGAGTATCGGTTCGGTGAAGCTGACTCTTATGGGATCGGACGGGTCGAGACCGACAACTCTTCTGTTCTCGACATAGACGCAGGGCACCCTGTCGCCTGTGGCAGGGATGAGAAAACTGTAATCAAAACCAATGTCGAGAGGTGTATGAGTGATCTCCCCGTTCCAGTCGGCACCCTCTTCAGAGCCCAGTCCGAGGTGCCACTTACCCACAACTCCGGTAGTGTAACCTGCATTTTTCAGGACCGAAGCCATGGTTGTCCGTCCGGGCTGGATTATTGCAGGAGCATCACCTCTTGCAATGCCCGTCCCTTGCTGTCGCCATGCGTATTCGCCCGTCAGGAGCGAGTACCGCGAAGGGGTGCTTGTGGCTGATGTGCAATGGGCATTCGCAAACATTAATCCCTCTTTTGCGACCCTGTCTATATTGGGAGTGATTATGCTGGTTGCACCATAGCAACTCACATCACCGTACCCCAGGTCGTCGGCATAGATAATAACGATATTGGGGTGTTGAACCTTTTTGTCGCAGCCGGTATGCATTGCACCTATGGCAAGGAGACCGACAGAGGTCTTCAGGACACCATTTTTAATATTCTTCATGACTATTCGTTTTCTTTCTCAAATGCAAGGGGAAATATTTCCGAGCGGGAATGTGCCCTCCTGAATATCTCTTCAGCCCTTTGAACCAGATCCGGTCTTTCGGAAGAGATATTCACCGATTCGCTGAAATCTGCCGAAAGGTCGTAGATCTCTGTTTCACCCTGGGGAGACCTGTTTACATCGGTTTTGACTGCTTTCCAGTTTCCGAAGCGGGCGGCCATCTTGCCCCCCTGCTCATGGAACTCCCAATAGAGGTATTCATGTGTTTTTTGTCTTTTTCCAAGAAGTGCCGGGAGAAAAGATATTCCGTCGATGCCCTCAGGAGTTTCGGCACCAGTAATTTCAGCTAGGGTAGGCATCACATCCCAGAAGGCTGAAACATGCCGGGTTATCCTGCCGGGTCTGACCTTGTCGGGCCACCTCACCAGCATGGGCACTCTTATCCCCCCTTCGTAGAGGTCGCGCTTGTACCCCCTGAATCCTCCGTTGCTGTTGAAATAATCGGGATCGGCACCTCCTTCGAGATGAGGCCCGTTATCGGATGTGAATATTACAATCGTATTTTCTTCCAGTCCGAGCTCTGTCAGTTTTTCCAGCAGCTCACCGACGTAGTCGTCGAGGTGTTTTATCATAGCAGCGAAAGCAGCATGCGATTCAGGCTGCGAGCCGTAGGGGCCAAGCCTGTAGGTGGGACCGTCATCCACTCCTTCGTACACCTTCTCGGGTTCAAATTTTCCCCTGAACAGAGCCATGTTTTCTTCTCTTGCAAGCAGCTCGGCGTGAGGCAGTACGTTTGGGTAATAGAGGAAGAAAGGCTGGCCGCGGTTCACCTCGATAAAACGGAGAGCAGCTTTTTGTATGATATCAGGCGCATATATGCCTGTCAGTTTTCCCTCGTTTTCGGGCAGCATTATTTTCCTGTCATTATGCCACAGGTAATATGGGTAGTAATTATGTGCCAGCCGCTGGCAGTTGTATCCGAAGAACTCGTCGAATCCCTGATTATTCGGATCTCCCTCCGTCCCGATAAAGCCAAGACCCCACTTACCGAAAGCGCCGGTTGCATAACCTTTGGTTTTAAGTATTTCGGCAATTGTCACTGCGTCATCCGGGAGCGGCCACTGTCCCTCCGGTTTCCATTCCCTGTTACCCCTGATGGGGGTTCTGCCGGTGTGCATTCCGGTCATAAGGGCGGAGCGGCTGGGTGCAGAGACAGTTGATCCGGCATAATGCTGTGTGAAGAGCATGCCCTCCTGGGCAAGCCTGTCGATATTAGGTGTCGAGAATCTGCGCTGACCGTAGCAGCTGAGGTCTCCGTAACCAAGGTCATCTGCCAGGATATAAATAATATTAGGCAGTTTTTCCTCTTTTTCACCGGATGAGCAAGAGGCCAGCGTGACAGCTGTACAGAGGGCGGCAGGTAGCTTTATATTCATGGGAAGAGGTGAGTGATGAGTAGTGAGTGGTGAGTAGTGAGTGGTGAGAGATGAGAGATGAGAGGTGAGAGAT
>CAYRQY010000107.1:0-8178 GCA_964426435.1 uncultured Rikenellaceae bacterium
CCGCATCTCTTGTCGGAGATGGTAGCAACTATCTTTGTGCGCTTTTTAAACATACGGGTTACTATACCCCCCTTTTAATATTGATTAAAGCTTCGATCGCGAGCCTGTAGCCGTCGAGCCCGAAACCGGCAATACTTCCCGAACAATATCTTCCAACTATGCTTCTGTGACGGAATTCCTCGCGTGCAGAGATATTTGTGATATGCACCTCGGCAACGGGCACATTGACAGCGGCCACTGCATCGGCAATAGAGACCGAAGTGTGTGTGTAACCGCCAGGATTCAGCACTATGCCGTCAGAATCAAAGCCTGCCTGCTGTATCCTGTCAACAATCTCACCTTCGATGTTCGACTGGAAGTAGTCTAACTGAATATCGGGGAACCCGGTTTTCAGCTTTGAGAGATACTCCTCAAAGGATGTATAACCGTACTTCTCAGGTTCCCTTTTTCCCAGCAGATTGAGATTAGGCCCGTTAATAATCTGGATTTTCATCTTAAGTGAGTTGCTTCTGGTATTTCAAACCGTAAAAATAGCTAAAAAAATGATACTTTTAATTCGTCATTAATACGCGGGTTAATCTTATGAGCCTTTCGTGGAAACAGGCAGTAAAGAATTTCGAGACATGGCTAAGGCTTGAGAAATCACTGTCTGCCAACAGCATAGAAGCATACATGAACGATGTCGGCCGGCTCGAAAGGTTCTGTTGTGAGGAAGAACGTGGCATAGCCCCCGACAAGGTCACATACGCTGACCTGAAGAAGCTCATTTCACTGCTTGCGAAAGAAGATGTAAATGCCAGGACACAGGCACGTGTTGTATCGGGAATAAGATCATTCTTCAGATATCTGCTGATTGACGGTGAGATAAGCGAGAATCCCGCATCACTTATTGAATCGCCGAAGACAGGGGTTAAACTACCTGAGGTATTGTCGGTTGAGGAGATAGACCGGATAATTGATGCCATTGACCTCAGCAAAGCTGAAGGTCACAGGAACAAGGCTATCATCGAGACTCTCTACAGCTGCGGGCTGCGTGTGTCTGAGCTGGTTAATCTGCGCATCACCGATATCCACTGCGGTGAAGGGTTTGTTACGGTTACCGGCAAGGGAGACAAGCAAAGGCTGGTCCCGATAGGGTCTAAAGCCCTGAAGGAGATAGATATCTACAGGGGCGACCGCAAAAGGCTTCCCGTTGTTACCGATCAGAATATACTCTTTCTTAACCGCAGGGGGAAACGGCTTACAAGATCAATGATCTTTACCATTATCAGGGAACTTGCCGCAACAGCCGGAATAAGGAAAAAAATAAGCCCCCACACCTTCCGGCACTCATTCGCAACACACATGATTGAGGCAGGAGCTGATCTGAGAGCTGTTCAGGAAATGCTGGGCCATGAATCTATTCTTACCACCGAGATTTATACACACATAGACCGCAGTTTTCTCAGGGATACCCTGATCATGTTCCATCCTCGCTCCTCTTAGTGATTTGCATTTCAGAATTCAATTTTTAATTTTAACTTTGCACCCTAATTTGAAAAAACAATTAATTAAGTTTTATATCAAAATCATAGAAGTATGTCAAAAGTAAAAAGAGTCTACACCTTTGGAAACAAGACTGCTGAAGGTAAAGCAGATATGAAGAACCTCCTTGGTGGAAAGGGCGCCAACCTGGCAGAGATGTGTCTGCTCGGCCTGCCCGTGCCTGCCGGCTTCACCATTACAACAGAAGCCTGTGTTGAATACTATGCAAATGACTGCACTCTTCCGAAAGAGCTTATGCCGGAAGTATGGGAAGCCATGAAGAAAACTGAAAAGACTATGGGGATGAAATATGGCGATCCTGAGAATGCCCTCCTCGTATCATGCCGCTCAGGCTCCCGCAGCTCGATGCCGGGTATGATGGATACGGTACTCAATATCGGCCTCTGCTCAAAAACTATCCCCGGCTTTCTGAAAAAGACCAATAATCCGCGTTTCGTCTGGGATTCATACCGTCGTCTGATAATGATGTACGCCGACGTTGTTATGGAGAAGGCCGAAGGAATGGAGCTGCCGGAGGGTAGGGGTATCCGCAGGCAGCTAGATGAGATGCTTGATGATTTCAAGAAAAGCAAAGGCTATACATCCGACACGGAAATCAGTGCAGATGAGCTTAAAGGACTTGCCGAGAGTTTCAAGAAGAAAGTGAAGCAGGTTCTTGGAAAACCCTTCCCCGATGATGCAGAGGAGCAGCTTGTAGGAAGTATTAAGGCTGTGTTCAAGAGCTGGAATGGAAAGAAAGCTGTCTCGTACCGCCGTATCGAAGGTATTCCCGACGACTGGGGAACAGCCGTTAACGTTCAGGCAATGGTCTTCGGAAACATGGGCGACTCATCAGCCACAGGCGTGGCATTTACCCGTAACCCTGCAACGGGAGATAACATCTTCTACGGCGAGTGGCTTGTAAATGCACAGGGTGAGGATGTGGTTGCCGGTATCAGGACACCCAACCCTCTCAACGACGATACAAAGAACGAGCAGAACAAGCACCTTCACAGCATGCAGGAGAGCATGCCGTCAACATACAGGGAGCTCTCCGAAATACGCGACATACTTGAGAAGTCGTTCCACGACATGCTTGACATTGAGTTCACGATACAGGAAGGGACTCTCTACATGCTCCAGTGCCGGGTTGGAAAACGTACCGGTACAGCTGCCCTTAACATGGCTATGGATATGCTTAAGGAGAAGCTCATCGATGAGAAGAGCGTGGTTACAAGAGTTGATCCGGCACAGCTCGATGAATTGCTTCATCCTATCTGCGATCCGGAGGTTGAAAAGAAAGTTAAACCCGTTGTCAAAGGTCTTCCCGCAGGTCCGGGAGCAGCGGTAGGACAGGCTGTCTTTACGGCAGAAGCTGCCGTTGCATGGAACCGCAAGGGACACAAGGTTATACTTATCCGCGAAGAGACCAATCCGGAGGATGTTGAAGGAATGCGAGCCGCTGAGGGTATCCTTACCGCACGCGGAGGCATGACCTCGCATGCAGCCCTGGTGGCACGCGGCTGGGGAAAATGCTGTGTGGTGGGTGCAGGTGCACTCCACGTCGATGCAGCCGGGAAGAAAGCCAAGGTACATGGCACCGACGTGGTTATCAAGGAAGGTGACCTGCTCACGCTTAACGGAACAAAAGGCAATGTATACACCGGAGCTCTGAAGCTTATGGACGCAACAGAAAACCCGCGCTTCAAGAGCTTCATGAAGATAGTTGACAAATACCGCACAATGGGTGTCCGCACCAATGCCGACACACCGGAAGACGCAAAGATAGCACTCGATTTCGGCGCAGAAGGAATAGGACTCTTCCGTACCGAGCATATGTTCTACGGAAAAGGATCGGAACAGCCGCTCTTCCTCCTCAGGAAAATGATTCTCAGTGCCAACGAGGAAGAGAGACGCAAGGCCCTCAACGAGCTCTTCAAATATGTAAAGAAGGATATGAAGGCTACCCTTGACGCCATGAACGGAAAACCCGTTACCTTCAGGCTTCTCGATCCCCCGCTTCATGAGTTTGTCCCGCAGAGCGCAGACAAACAGGCTGAACTGGCTGAGGCTCTGGGAATTAAGAAGTCAGACGTGGTCAAGCGCGGCGAGGCACTCCACGAGAGCAACCCAATGATGGGTCATCGCGGCGTCCGCCTCGGAATAACTTACCCGGGTATAACCGAAATGCAGGTGCGCGCAATGCTCGAAGCAACAGCCGAGCTGCTCAAGGATAAGAAAAAGCCGATGCCCGAGCTGATGGTTCCGGTAACATGCGACGTGGCCGAACTCGATGATACAAAGAAAATAGTTGATAAGGTCTATGCAGAGGTCTGCAAGAAGCACGGACTGAAGAAGATCGATTACAAGTACGGTACTATGATCGAAATCCCCCGTGCCACACTCCTCTCCGACCGCATGGCAAAAAGCGCCGAGTTCTTCTCATTCGGAACGAACGACCTGACTCAGATGACATTCGGATTCAGCCGCGACGATACGGGAGGATTCCTGCACGATTACCTCGACAAAAAGATCCTCCCGGCCGATCCGTTCCAGACAATCGATCAGGACGGAGTGGGACAACTGATCAAAATGTCGGTCGAAAAAGGACGTGCCACCAGACCTGATCTTAAGGTTGGTATCTGCGGCGAACAGGGAGGTGATCCTGCATCTGTCGAATTCTGCTACAAAACAGGTCTCACCTACGTGAGCTGTTCTCCGTTCAGGGTTCCTATTGCAAGACTGGCCGCAGCCCAGGCTGCCGTCAAATACGGAAAATAACAACTGCGTTTTAAGTAACAGGGAGAGGCTGTCGTGAAATGACAGCCTCTTTCAGTTTACCGCCGCAGAATAGTTTCAGGAAATTTAAACTATCTTAGAACGTTCAAATACATATTCCGGGAACATACAAAAATCATTACAGGAGATATCAATCGATCATGATTACAAGTGAGAACCTGAGACAATATGATATTAATGATGTTAAGGAGATAATCTATAATCCGGATTATAAGACGCTTTTCACGGAAGAGACAAAACCCGGACTGACAGGTTTCGAGAAAGGGATCATTACAAAAACCGGAGCCGTTGCAGTGGATACCGGTGTATTTACAGGACGGTCACCAAAAGATAAGTATGTTGTTCTCGATGAAAACACGAAAGGTACCGTATGGTGGAAGTCCGACAGGGCAAAAATTTCCGACAACAAACCGATAACCAAAGAAGTCTGGGAACACTGCAGAAAAATAGCAGCCCGCCAGCTGTCAGGGAAAAGGCTGTTTGTAATGGATTGCTGGAGCGGTGCAAATAAGAATACCCGCCTTGGAGTGAGGTTTATCATGGAAGTGGCCTGGCAGGCACATTTCGTGAAGAATATGTTCATAAGACCCGGGGCGGAGGAGCTTGAGGATTTCACACCTGATTTCACTGTGCTGATGGCCTCAAAAGCAGTTAATCCCAACTGGAAAAACCAGGGCCTGCACTCCGGAAATTTTGTCCTGTTCAATCTTACGCTGGGAATGGCTGTAATTGGAGGAACATGGTACGGCGGTGAGATGAAGAAAGGCATCTTTTCAGTTATGAACTACCATCTGCCCCTTAAGGGAATAGCATCCATGCACTGTTCCGCCAATGTGGGCAGGAAGGATGATGTAGCGATATTCTTCGGACTTTCAGGTACGGGTAAAACCACTCTTTCAACCGATCCTGAGAGAGCACTCATCGGGGACGATGAACACGGGTGGGATGACGACGGTATCTTTAACTTCGAAGGAGGATGTTATGCCAAGTGCATCAACCTCAGCCGGGACAACGAACCCGATATTTACAATGCCATTCGCCGCGATGCCCTTCTCGAGAACCTGGTTGTACTGCATGACGGAACAATAGATTTCAATGACAGTTCAAAGACTGAAAACACAAGAGTCTCCTACCCCATCTATCATATCAGGAATATAGTAAAGCCGGTGTCACGGGCAGGTCATGCAAAAACGGTCATATTTCTCACTGCAGACGCTTTCGGTGTTCTGCCGCCTGTGAGCCGTCTTACCGAGGCCCAGACCAGGTATTATTTCCTTAGCGGTTATACTGCAAAGGTAGCGGGTACTGAAAGGGGAATCATCGAGCCGGTGCCATCATTCTCGGCGTGCTTCGGTGCGGCATTTCTCATGCTCGACCCGATTATCTACGCCAGCGAACTTACCAGGAAAATGAAACGGCACAATGCAGTGGCCTGGCTTGTTAACACCGGATGGATGGGCGGACCATACGGAACGGGGAGCAGAATAGATCTGCCATCGACACGGAGGATAATAAATGCCATTCTCGACGGGTCAATAAATAACAGCGAATTTACGCAGATCCCTGTATTCAACCTGAGTATCCCATTGAGTATAAAAGGCATCCGCAGCGACCTGCTTGACCCTTCCAGATGTTGGGACTCAGCTGACAAATGGCACGAAGCTGCGACCAGCCTGGCACAGAAATTCATAAGTAACTTCACTATATTTGCTGCGAACGGAGAGAGCGCCGAGCTTGCAGCCGCCGGCCCCATAATCTGAACCGGTAAAAAAACTATTATGATCTTTAAACTTATACTTGTTCTGATAGCCGCCTATCTGCTTGGATCAGTGGCCACTGCCGTATGGATTGGAAAACTCTTTCATAAGATTGACGTGCGGGAGCACGGCAGCGGAAATGCGGGAGCAACCAATGTGATAAGGGTGCTTGGCTGGAAAACAGGAATCCCTGTCTTGCTGGCTGATGTAGCCAAGGGCTGGCTTGCAGCCACTCTGCCACTTTTTGTCGGACTTGCCGGCAGCGGAACAGCTCAGCTAACCAACTTACAGATTCTCGCCGGTGTGGCAGCTGTAACCGGGCATATCTTTCCTGTATTTGCAGGATTCAGGGGAGGAAAGGGAGTGGCAACAATATTCGGGGTCCTGCTGGCCATCCATCCCCTTCTTACACTTGCTTGCACGGGTGTATTTATCACCATGCTCCTCGCTACCGGCTACGTATCCGTCTCATCCATGAGCGCAGGAGTTGCATTCCCTATTCTGCTGTTCCTGGTATTCGACTCGCCATCGCTGGTCTTCAGGACCTTTTCAGTGGTTGTTGCTGTTGCTCTTATCATTACCCACAGAAAGAATATCTCCAGACTTCTTAAAGGAGAAGAATCGAGGTTTATCCGTAAACGAACAAAAAAATCTGAATCGTAGGGGCATTGTCCGAACAGACAGGGGCATGCCCCCATGCCCCTGCAATTTCGTTTGATTCTCTGCCCTGCCCTACGCTTCCTTAAAATTGTTCCAGAATCTGGATTCTCTTTTTTATGGGAGGGTGAGTGGCAAAAAGCGAAGTGAGTGATAATGAAGACTTTTCATCTTTAAGCTGTGGGTTCTCGATGAACATCTGGGCAACATCTTTACGCTTGACTGCCTCGATGGTGGGATCGGCAGAAACTTTCCTTAAAGCCGAGGCCAGGGCAAGGGGCCTTTTTGTCAGTTCCGCAGCACCGGCATCAGCAAGATACTCCCGTTTTCTCGAAAGGGCGAACCTGAACAGAGAGGCTACCAGCCATCCTACAAGTGCAAGAAGAAGTGCTATTATGATGGCGATCCCTCCTCCACCCTGTTTCCTGTTCCTTCCCATACCCATACCACCGAACCTCATCGAGCGCAAGATGGTTTCGGAGATAAATGCAAAGATACCAACGAATACTATTGATATTATAAGAAGCCTGACATCGCGGTTCCGTATATGGGTAAGCTCATGCGCGATGACCGCTTCAAGCTCCTCATCATTCAGCTTGCTGATAATGCCTCGCGACAGGGATACTGTGTAAGTTTTGTCGTTTATGCCGCTGGCAAAAGCGTTAAGGGAATCATCCTCGATAACATTTACCTTTGGCATACGCATTCCTGCAGCTATGCAAAGATTCTCCACAAGGTTGTAGACCCTCTTGTTCTCTTTCCTTTCAAGCGGCTTTGAGTGTGTTGCCGCGTTTATCATCGAGGTGTGAGTGAACCATGCAATAATAAACCAGATCGTTACGCCGATGGTTATCCATGGTATGGTTCTCAGCCAGCTGTAATTCACGTCATAAAGAGTCAGTTGCCTTTCAGAGGCCCCCATCGAATTGAAAAAGAAGAAAAGCCAGGTAAGCCCGAAAAAAACTACCGGGAACATCAGCAGGATCAGCACCGAATTGGCATTGTTCCTCCAGATCTGGCTCTGCAGTCCGAAATACTTCATTTGTACCTCTTTTCAGGATTCATCAGTCAAAACTAATCTTTGGCGGTTCTCCTGCAACAGCACGCTGTTCTCCCAGATCAAACATCGTTTCGCGCCTGAAGTTGAAAATGGATGCGACAATATTTGACGGGAATACCTCGGTGGCAACATTAAGCTCCTTGGTAGCCGAGTTGAAGAACCTTCTTGCAGCTGCTATCTTATTCTCAACATCTGATATTTCGTTCTGCAGATCGAGGAAGTTCTGGCTCGCCTTCAGATCGGGATAAGCTTCAACAGCAACCTTCAGCCCGTCGAGTGCAGTAGAGAGCCTCTGCTCCGCTGCTATCTTTTCATTAATGGTGTTTGCTCTCATAGCGCTGGCTCTTGCCTCGGTTATCTCGGTAAGCACACCTCTCTCAT
>CAYRQY010000108.1:0-3848 GCA_964426435.1 uncultured Rikenellaceae bacterium
CTGATCCGAAGTACGCTTCGGTGAGAGATGCCCTCTCGCGCAACAGCATAGCGTCATGGAACAGCATGGTGCCCCTGCTCCTGCTGCATGGTGGGAGCGATACCCAGGTCAATCCCATTACAACCGAAGATATGCATGCATCGATGCTGCAGTCCGGGACTGCCCCTTCTCTGTGCATCAAGGAGATACTTCCAGGACTTGATCATGGAGATGGAATTATTCCGTGCATGATGAGGGGACTCTTTTTCATTCAGGCATTAAGGAAGTGATGTACGTTAAGGAACATTAAGCAGGAAAGAACCGGATGGGGAGACGAAAGAAAGACCTGCCTTTGCTGGAGAATGTCAGGATTACGGATATCGGTGCTGAGGGCAATGCCGTTGCAAGGGTCGGCGACCTGGTCCTTTTCGTGCCTATGCTGGTCCCTGGCGATGTAGCCGATATCCGCGTTGTAAAAAAGAAGAAAAACTATCTTGAAGGGAGGGTTGTAAGGTTCCAGACCATGTCGCCTGACCGCATAACTCCGGTATGCAGTCATTTCGGCATTTGCGGGGGCTGCAGGTGGCAGCATCTTCCATATGACCTTCAGCTTCATTACAAGGAGAAACAGGTGAGGGAGACCCTTGCAAGGATCGGCAGGATTACCAATGCAGAATATGAAAGCATCAAGGGATCAGCAGAGCTCTACCATTACCGCAATAAGCTTGAGTTCACTTTATCGGACAGGCGCTGGCTGACACCCGACGAGGTAAGGTCTGATAAGGATTACTCCAGGGAGGATGCCATTGGGTTCCACATCCCCGGGATGTTCGACAAGGTGCTGGATATCAGGGAGTGTCACCTTCAGCCTGAGCCATCAGGGGCCATAAGAAACGCTGTAAGGAGGTACGCTCACAGGAACAGGCTCACCTTTTTTAATATGAGAAACCATACCGGATTCCTGAGGAACCTGATAATACGCAACTCTTCAGACGGAAAATTTATGGTTATCCTGGTCTTCTATTACGACGACGAAAAGAGGATAACCGAGCTGCTCGATTACCTGGCACTGAACTTCCCGGAGATATCTTCACTTATGTACGTGATCAATAAGAAGGTTAACGATTCCATTGCAGACCAGGAGGTTATCCTCTACAGGGGATCCGATCATCTTGCCGAGGAGATGGAGGGACTGAGATTCAGGGTAGGACCCAAGTCATTTTTCCAGACAAACACCCGGCAGGCCCTCGAGCTCTACAGGATAGCCAGGGATTATGCCGGCTTCAGGGGAAACGAGACAGTATATGACCTCTATACCGGTACCGGTACGATTGCCTGTTTTATAGCACAGCATGCCGGGAAGGTGATAGGGCTGGAGTACCTTGAGGAGGCCGTGAAGGATGCAGTTACCAATGCCGGTATTAATAACATTGTGAATGCTGAATTCCTTGCGGGCGACATCCGTAAGGTAATGAATACAGAATTTATGACCACCCGCGGCAAACCGGATGTGATCATTACTGATCCCCCAAGGGCAGGGATGCACGAAGATGTGGTAAGGGCGATAATGGATGCGTCGCCGCAGAAAATTGTATATATAAGCTGCAATCCTGCAACACAGGCAAGGGATATTGCGTTATTATCGGAAAACTACTGTGTTAAAAAGACACGACCTGTTGATATGTTCCCGCATACACATCATATCGAGAATGTGGTGCTGCTGGAAAGGCTTAACCCGTAAAACAGATACCCTGTTATCGTTTCACGTAAAAAATTATTTATATTTAAAGGCTGTTTGATAACTGAGACTATATGACTGGAAAGAATTCCCGGTCTCCTGATTTGCTTTCTCCGGCACACGGAAGGAGAATGGACGATCATTATGCCAGCCTCCGGTATGCCGGGATGATCCAGAGTGCGTTAATGCCTGATCATGAATCCCTCGCCGGAATCCTTAACGACTTCTTTATTTTCTTCCTGCCGCGCGATATTGTGAGCGGCGATTTTTACCATGCATACAAGAATAACAGGTATGTATGCATTGCAGCCGGCGACTGCACCGGTCATGGCGTTCCCGGAGCCCTGCTGAGCATACTCGGCATAAATTTCCTGAACGAGATTTTCCAGTCGAAGCCGGAGCTTAAAGCCAACAGGATTCTGAACCTGATGCGTGAAAAGGTGATGAAAGCGCTTCATCAGACAGGTGATCAGGAAGAAACGAAGGACAGCATCGATATCGGCTTGTGCATATTCGAACGGGAAACCGGTCAGCTGCAGTTCTCGGGTGCCAATCGCCCCCTAATTATGATCAGGCAGGGGGAACTGTATGAATACAAGCCCAATAAAATGACAATTGGGGTTGCTGCCTTTACGGAACAATCTTTTACAAACAATATTATTGAGGTAATGCCGGGGGATACCTTTTATCTCTTCTCTGACGGATTCTATGATCAGTTTGGTGAGATCACCGACAAAAAATATAAATACAAGCAATTCAGGCATATTCTTCAATCGCTTACAGGTATGACAATGAATATGCAGAAGGAGTGTCTGGAGTATGCATTCATGGAATGGAAAGGAAAGACGCAGCAGGTTGATGATGTGCTTGTTATGGGGTTTCAATTTTAATTCAGTGTGAGATGATGAAGCTGGTAGCATTCAGGATAAGGAATTTCCGCTCGATAATCGACAGCGACTGGCAGAGCCTTTCTCCTGATAATATAACATGCCTTATAGGCCAGAACGAATCCGGGAAGACTTCGATCCTGGAAGCTTTGAGTGTTTTCTATACCGGTTCTATCTCGGAAGATATCCTGCGCAGCGATCTTACACTGCCTGAAGTCAGCTGCAGGTTCAGCATACCGGAGGGCTGGCTCGTTAAGATAACCGATAATCCCGGCACGGAACTCAGAGAGCTGCTCTCGGGTCTCAGCCATCTTGAGCTCACCCGTAAATGGTTACCTGACCTCTCTTCGTCGGTCTATGCCAGCGGCAGGATCAGCGATTACCTCGATTCGCTTGAGCATGCATGGCGGCTCTATCTCGAGGATGTTACCGTTAAGCTCAGGGAGGAGATCAGCCAGATAAACGATCTTAGGAGTGAATTGCAGCTGCTTGTATCCGAGACCAATGAGCTTAAGACAAGATTGTCTGTCGCAAAGGGCAACAGGAAGGGATTCAGCCTCTTTGGCCGCAGGTCGGTCGACCTTGCCTCACCTCCCGGTGAACAGTATCATGAACTGAAACAGCGCCTCAATGAGATAAGGAAAAAGGAAGATTCCGTAAAAAGCGAGCTTTTTAAAAGAGATTCCGTGGCAAAAGTTGGTGAGACATGGAGTGAACTGGTGGGAGAATCCAATGCTCTTGATTCGCTTCTTGCAGAAATGGCTCTCAAGCTTGAGGAGCGCCACCAGAAAATGACACTTCTCATGAAACCCGTCGACCAGGGAGATGATCTCGACTGGAACAAGATCGTTAAAGAGTACAGGAAGATCAGGATCGAAAGGGAGATGAAGCAGGAGGAGCTGAACAGGCATGTGGCTTTTGCCGGTTATATAATGGAAGGATTTGCGGAGGATGCTGCGGAGAAGAAGGTAAATGAGACCGTAAAATCCTACAAATCACATGTCAACAGCGAGATACTGGGTAAGAAGTACTTTGAACAGTGCCCGGTAATAGAGATGTTCGAAGATTTCGGGAGTCTTCTTCCGAACAGGATAGACATGGAAGATATTATCTCCGGAAAGACAAGTGTTGAGGGATATAAGGCGGCGAGAAACTTCCTCTCGCTGGCGCAGGTCGATTATTCTTTCTTCCAGCAGCCCTCAAGCAGGATACTTAAGCAGAAGATAGAGAACCTGAATCATGTT
>CAYRQY010000108.1:3858-8153 GCA_964426435.1 uncultured Rikenellaceae bacterium
CTTTGAACTTGATCATTACAGTTCTGATTTTGGGGATAAGGCGGGTAAGCCATATCTCGAATTCTGGATCAAGGATGAGGGGGAAAGGCTCTATCCAAAGCAGAGAAGCCGGGGTGTGAGATGGTTTCTTTCATTTTACCTCGAACTCAAGGCCTCAGCCAGCAGTTCTAACATGCCGATAGTTCTGCTTGTAGATGAACCGGGTGTAAGCCTCCATGCGAGAGCCCAGGAAGATGTACTCAAGGTGTTCGAGGATATCAGCGGGAAGATACAGATAATCTATACCACACACTCCCCGCACCTGGTTGAGATTAACAAACTCCACAGGGTTCTGGCTGTTCAGCGTGACGATCTGGACAGTCACCGGAGCACGACGAGGATTATAGACCCCCTGCGGCTGTCAACAGCTTCACCCGACACCCTGACTCCGCTTCAGAGCATACTTGGTCATCCTGTAAGTACAGATACCTATAGTACCGGCAGGTTCAACCTGATCGTAAACGATGTGGGCTCCTTTTGCCTGCTGAATGCAATAATTGCCCTTACCGGTTTCAAGGGACAGATAAGTCTTATACCCTCTACCAATGTATCCTCCATACCATTGTTGTGCAACATCTTCATGGGATGGGGAATGGAGTTTGGGGTTCTTCTTTTTAACAACGAGGTCGAGAATGAGATAGGGGAGTCGCTGAAGAAGAACGTCTTCAAGACGGAGAGCAGCGGGAATGAGCTGGTAATAAAAATGCCTGAAATGTTTCATAACGCCGAGGATCTGCTGTCGACGCTTGATTTCAAGAACCATATTCTTAACAGCAGGGAAGGGATCACAGTGCCGAATTCGCAGTATACCAGGGAAAAAGAGGTTCCCAGGAATTTTGTCTTCAGCAGGTTCCTCAGCAATGTGAAGGAAGGGATTATCAGGCAGCCGGACTTCGACGAGGAGAGTCTTGAGAACTTTAAGATGGTTACCGATTTGCTGAAGGGTTTGAAATAAAATTTCATTTATTTTGCGCTTACGACCTTATTGGTTATTTTTGGCCCGCCACATGCAACCCGGAGAGATGGGTGACCCTCCTACGCCAAGGCTTCGGAGGGCAGAGGTGGCTAAAACATACTGGAGAGATGGGTGAGTGGCTTAAACCAGCAGTTTGCTAAACTGCCGTATGGGAAACTGTACCGGGGGTTCGAATCCCCCTCTCTCCGCAACGCCAAAATAAACCCCGCCGCCAGGCGGGGTTGTTTATTTTACCGAAACCCCGTCGAAAGCTCGCTTTCGTAAGGGGCTGAGGGAAAATAAACAATAACCCGTCAGGGTTTATTTTGGCGTTGCAGGATCCCCCCAAAGGGATAAGCGAAGCTAATCCCAGAGGATTTCGGATTTGGAGGAACGCAGTGACGACATCCCGTGAAACGGGAGCGGATTTTGGCGAGCAAAGCGAGACAATCCCGTGAAACGGGAGCGGATTTTATCCTTTCCCCTGGCTTCCGGATCAATCTATTTCGTAATTTTAAAGAATTATCTTCACTGGCAAAACTGATCATATGGACAAAAGAATCATTACCCTGATATGCCTCTCCGGATTTCTGGTTCTCTCCTGCCATATTATCTGGGGTGACCGGAACAAACCGGAAAAAAATGCGAACATTCAAATAACGGATGATTCCCTGCTTACGCTTGTTCAGTACAGAACCTTCCAGTACTTTTGGGATGGTGCGGAACCGGTATCGGGCATGGCCCGTGAGAGATATCATGTCGACGGGGAATATTCCGGCAACGATATGAATGTTGTCACAACGGGAGGCACCGGCTTTGGTGTCATGGCAATACTTGCAGGCATTGAGAGAGGTTTTATAACCAGGCAGGAGGGTTTTGCACATCTCAGCAAGATTGTAGTGTTTCTTAAAAAGGCTGACCGCTTTCACGGTGCCTGGCCTCACTGGCTCTATGGTGAAACAGGGAGGGTTAAACCATTTTCACAAAAGGACAACGGGGCCGACATAGTTGAGACTGCCTATCTGATACAGGGATTGCTGGCTGTAAGGCAGTACTTCAGGGAGGGTTCCCCTGAAGAGAGGAAACTTGCAGACGATATAGACCTTTTATGGAGGGAGGTCGAATGGAACTGGTTCACCAAAGGAGGTGAGGATGTGATCTACTGGCACTGGTCGCCCGATTACGGATGGGAGATGAACCACCAGGTGAGAGGCTATAACGAGTGCCTGATTGTTTATGTACTCGCAGCATCCTCACCGACTTATCCGGTCGGGCCTTCTGTCTATCACAACGGATGGGCAAGGGGAGGAGGGATAAGCACGGTAAGCGGCAGGTACGGTTATACGCTTACACTTAGGCATAATGGCGCTGAGGAATACGGAGGCCCGTTATTCTGGGCCCATTACTCTTATCTGGGACTCGATCCGCGAAATCTCAGGGACAAATACGCCGATTACTGGCAGCACAATATTAATCATACGCTCATAAACTGGAAATGGTGCGCTGAGAATCCACTCAATTATGCAGGTTACAGCGAAAACTGCTGGGGACTTACGGCTGGTTATTCCATAAAATTCTATTCGGCACATGCCCCCGGGGAGAATAAAGATCTGGGAGTGATCTGTCCCACCGCCGCGCTCTCTTCCATGCCATACACACCTGAACAATCGATGAATGCCATGAGGCATTTTTATTATGAACTGGGTGACAAAATATTCGGCAAATTTGGTTTCTACGATGCCTTCAGCATACATCACAACTGGTATCCCCAAAGATATCTGGCGATAGACCAGGGACCGATAGTCGTAATGATTGAGAATCATCGCTCGGGTTTGCTCTGGGATCTGTTTATGTCGTGTCCCGAGATAATTGAGGGTTTGCAAATGCTTGGCCTTGAGTTTTAAAAGGATTTTTCCCGTTCGCTTCTTCTTCCCTGAAAAATAAATATGCTACTTTCTGAACAACGTATTCAGAAATCATATACATTCGCCCAGTTTTTCCCAGATGTACCGGTTAACATCAGGATAGCCGGGTAAAAAAACAAGTGTTTAAAAGGTTAAAAAAAGAAATGAAAAAGAGAGTTTTAATGGGAGTGATGTACCTTGCCATGGTTGCGCTCCTGTTAGGTTGCGGTAAAGAGCCTGTTGCCCAGATTGACGCCGTTAAAGCGGCTGTTGAAGCAGCAAAAACTGCACAGGCTGATGTTTATCTTCAGGCTGATTACTCAGCTCTGCGTGATTCATTGAATGCTGTTCTGGCCAACATCGAAACCCAGAAGTCAAAGCTTTTTAAGAGCTTCGGCGCCGTCAAGCCTAAACTTGACCAGGTGCTTGCACAGGCTGGTGAGGTAGCTGCCAAAACCGGGACTAAAAAAGAGGAGGTAAAAAGAGAAGCTGAAGCTTTAATGACAGAGATCAGGACTGTTATTGAAGAGAACAAGACTCTTATTACCAAGGCTCCGAGAGGTAAAGAGGGCCAGGCCGTTCTTGAACAGATTAAGGCCGAGATGACTGCCATCGAGGAATCTTTAGGTGAAACCCAGGGATTGCTTGACAAGGGCGCCTTCATGGACGCCCTTAACAGGCTCAGGGCCACCAACGAGAGTGCTAAAGGGATCAATACCGAACTTAAGGATGCTATAGCCAAAGTTAAGAGGTAGTCCAGTCAGAAGCTAAGCTGAAAGTCCCCGGATAAGTCCGGGGATTTTTTTAACCGGCAATTATACTTATGAACAGAAGGATCAGGAGTTTCCTGTTATTGTTTTCAGGCGCAGCAGCCCTGACACTGCTTGTAATCCTGCTTTTCAGGCTAGCTCCTGATTCACCTGTTCATTATATAACCAATGCACGCGAAAAGATATCTGAGGCCGGGACTAAAAATGCAGATAAGTATTCTCCGGCGCTTTACAGGGAGGCTGTTACTCTCTTTGACTCAGCAATGAAAGTATGGAATGACGAAAACTCAGGATTCTTCTATTCAAGGAATTTTGAACGTGTCAGATTATTTGCGGAGATGTCGGCTGACAAAGCCTCTGAAGCAATTATTTATTCGGAGATAAACAGAGCCGACCTGAAGAGGAGACTTGAATACAGAATAGATACCCTTAATTTTCTTAGAAGAACAATTGACAGGTTGTTTGATGATTACCCCCTGAATACAGCCATACGCAATAATATCTCCAGGGGCGAAATTCTTCTTAGGGAGACTGAAATTGAATTTAATGCCGGTGAGTACGTAAGAGCGGACCTGAAGGCTGTGGAATCTAAGAAGCTCCTGCTGGGTGCCTACAGCGCTGCACTGG
>CAYRQY010000109.1:0-8085 GCA_964426435.1 uncultured Rikenellaceae bacterium
ATAGAACTCAGGCTTTCGCTGCATGTCAGGGCAACGGACCAGGGATATACATCCACATGGGATTCCCCCGACCAGGGCGCATTTGGAATTCCGTCAACAACTACAGTTCTTGATTTCCCTGATTTTGAATTTACCCATTCAGGTGCAGGGCTAAGGTACAATGGCAAGGTTGACGCTGGTTACAGCACAATAACCGGAACACTTGTGCAGGGAGCCCTTAAAACTGAGCTGGTATTCGGAAGAAAACCAATTGAGGCAGCACCGCACAGCCTGGCCTCAATTATGAAAAAATACGACAAGCAGGAGGTTTATAATACCATGAGAGACGGGGTGAGGCTTTTCACATCGATCTATACACCAAAGGAGAGCCGCGGGCAAAACCCTGTGCTACTCAACCGGACTCCATACAATATCGAGCCCGGTGGTCCCCAGAACTTCAATTTCTTCATGCAGGTTTACGGAAGGTATACAGATGAGAATTATATTATGGTTTTTCAGGATGTAAGGGGAAAGTATATGAGTGAAGGAAATTTTGAAGATATCAGGCCGGTAAATCCTGATAAGAGAACCAGAGCGGATATCGATGAGACAACAGATACATGGGACACTGTTGACTGGATAGTAAAAAACGTCAATGGCAATAATGGAAGGGTGGGCATTTTCGGTATCTCATATCCCGGGTTCTATTCAACCATGGGCCTGATAGATGCACATCCGGCTGTTAAGGCTGTATCGCCTCAGGCCCCTGTAACCGAATGGTTTATAGGCGATGATTTCCATCATAACGGAGCATTCTTCCTGCAGGATTGCTTTAATTTCTTCTATAGTAACGGACACAGGTTCAATACACCATCCCGGCGGGGTTTCCCTCAATTCAGATATCCGGTGCCTGACAACTACGAATTTTTCCTCTCCCAGGGAGCAATACGGAATATTTCACCAAAGTTCTTTGGCGACAGCGTAAAGTTCTGGAATGATGCATTCGCCAATCCCGATTACAACGATTTCTGGAAGGCACGCGATCCGAGGCCTTTCCTTAAGGAGATCTCTCCTGCAGTAATGACTGTCGGCGGATGGTTCGACGCTGAAGATCTTTTCGGAGCACTTCATACCTATAAAGCCATCGAGAACCAAAATCCTCAATCTCTTGACAATTATCTGGTTATGGGTCCCTGGTCGCACGGGCAGTGGGCTTTCGGGCAGGGAACAAACCTGGGAAACATATACTGGGGAACTGACGCAAATAAAGAATTTACTGAGCTTGAACAGAGGTTCTTCAATTATTACCTGAAGGACGGTGCAAAACCTGATATCCCTGAAGCTTTTATTTTCGTTACCGGATCGAATGAATGGAAGAACTTTGATGCCTGGCCACCTCAGAACACCGAGGAAAAGAATCTCTATTTTCATCCCGGCAGCACTGCATCATTCAGTTTGCCCGCCGGCGGCAAAACATTTGACGAATATGTCTCTGATCCGATGAAGCCGGTTCCTTACACCCAGGATGTACACACATTGCGTACTGCAGAATATATGACCGACGATCAGAGATTTGCCTCACGCAGGCCCGATGTAATGGTTTATCAGACAGAGGTCCTGTCTGAAGACATTACACTGACCGGTCCGCTTACCGCAAATCTGTTTGTAAGCACCACCGGAACGGATGCAGACTATGTTGTCAAGCTTATCGATGTATTTCCGCCTGATGCAGAAGCAGGAGAAAATGACGATGTTAAGGTTCCGCTTGGGGGTTACCAGATGCTGGTCAGGGCCGAGGTTATGAGGGGAAGGTACCGTAACAGTTTTGAGAAACCCGAACCCTTCAGGCCGGGCAGGATAACCGAAGTAAGATATGAAATTCCTGATGTTGCACATACCTTCAGGAAAGGACACAGGATAATGATTCAGGTCCAGAATTCATGGTTCCCCCTTGTTGACAGAAATCCACAGAAATTTGTAAATATTTACACCTGCACTGAAGAGGATTTTCAGAAAGCCACCCACCGAATTTATTACAGTCCCAGGTATCCATCTCACATCAAGGTCAGTGTTTTGAAATAAATTGATATCTTTAGCCAGGTATCAATATAAAACAACCATGCAAATGAAGAGAATAAGCAGAAGAAAATTCATGGCTGCCCTTACGACTGGAGCCGGCACAATACTTCTGGGAAGAAATGTGCTGGGATCCCCGGCAGCTTCCCCGTCCCGGTCAGCTGATCCCTTCAGGGTAGTAACTCTCGGCAAAACCGGTATAAGAACCACGCTGCTTGGAATGGGAACCGGCTTTACCGGGGGAAACCGCTCTTCAAACATCACAAGGGCAGGAGTTGCAGAATCACTTATCCGGACAGCCTACGAAAAAGGTATTCGCTACTACGACTGTGCCGACAGTTACGGCACACACCCATTTACACGCGATGCCCTTAAGGCATACCCGCGCGAATCGTATGTGGTCGGAACAAAAATGTGGGTTCTACGCGGAGGTATACCTGAACCGGAACGTCCTGATGCAGACATTGTTGTGGACCGTTTTCGCAAGGAGCTCAACACCGATTACATCGACATTGTACAGCTACACTGTATGATGACAGGAACCTGGACAGACGAGCAGAAGCGCCAGATGGACATTCTTGAAAACCTCAAGGCGAAGGGAATAGTCAAGGCGCACGGGGTATCGGTCCATTCCTTCCAGGCCCTCGAAGCTGCAGCGGCCTCGCCCTGGGTCGATGTGATACACGTACGCATAAATCCTTTCGGGATTTCCATGGACTCAAAAGACCCGTCACAGGTGGTTCCGATAGTGGAGAAAATGCACAGGGAAGGAAAGGGAGTCATTGGAATGAAGCTGATCGGCAACGGTAACTACCGCGACGATTCGGCAAGGATCGACGAAGCCCTGAAATTCGTTCTCGGACTGGGCAGTGTCGACATGGTTATAATCGGATTTGAGCAGCCGGAACAAATAGATAATTATATCGGGAGGTTCAGAAATGTCAGCCTTGCCTGACCCGGGCCGGCATTGTGAAATAATTTAAAACATATATGACATGAAATACCTGTTATCCATCACCGGGTTGTTACTGATTCATTTTGCTGCCGTCAACTCACAACCGGACGGATTATCCCGGATCATCAAAGCCGGTGCAGCAGTCGAGAAGCTTTCCGGCGATTTTCAGTTCACTGAAGGACCCGCTGCCGCTAAAAAGGGAAATGTTTACTTCACCGACCAGCCGAACGACAGGATAATGGTCTGGACCACCAAAGGAGACCTTTTAACCTTTATGCAGCCCTCCGGCAGGTCAAACGGCCTCTTCTTTGATAGCCGCGGATTCCTCTGGGCCTGCGCCGACGAGAAGAACGAGCTGTGGAAAATTAGCCCGGGGAAGGAGGTTGAAGTTATTCTCGACGAATATGATGGCAAACTTCTCAATGGTCCGAACGATCTTTGGATAGCACCCGATGGCAGTGTCTATTTTACCGATCCTTTCTACAGAAGAAACTGGTGGACTCACACCGCGAGGCCCCAGGACAAGCAGTGTGTCTATTATCTGAGCGCTGACCGCCAAATACTTAAGCGTGTAGAAGAAGAGCTTGTACAGCCAAACGGAATTATTGGAACTCCCGACGGAAAAATACTCTATGTGGCTGACATCGGCGGTAAGAATACCTGGAAATACAACATCAACACCGATGGCACCCTGAGCGGGAAAACACTGTTTTGCGAAATGGGTTCGGACGGAATGACCATCGACACGGAGGGAAACGTCTATCTTACCGGCAGGGGTGTTACCGTCTTCGATAAGAACGGGAAAGAGATCGGCAACATTTCAATCCCGGAAAACTGGACTGCAAATATATGTTTCGGCGACAGGAACCGCAAAAGTCTTTATATTACTGCAAGCAAGGGCCTTTACCGTATCAGGACGCGTGTAAAGGGTGTTTATTGATCTCCGGATTTTCAACATTGGTCAAAACAAAACAAATTTTCTTTCCGATCTGAAGAAAATATATTTATTATTGTACCCTGTTTTTAACCCAACCGAGAATGCAAGGGACAAGAAGAGCTGATGTAAAACCGGGTATTTCAGTAATGGTCGAGCTCGTTGAGCATAAGCGTACCGGAAGACTTACCGGCGGCAGGGTAAAGGAAGTGCTTACATCTTCACCTGTTCATCCCCACGGGATCAAAGTCCGGCTTGAAAATGGCATGATAGGAAGAATAAAGGAGATAATCTGAAGCTTTATATCTTCATTACCAACACTCTCATTATTTTTGCTACTTTTGTGCGGAATTTTTTCCATGCATATATTTTTATTCTAAATCAACCTTAAAATGAAATACGAGGATCTTATAGTTCCGACTCTTGGGAAAGGGAACCTTGTCACGCCTCTTAAAAGCGCCCAGAGAGCCGACAGTCCGGTCTATAAGTTTGTAAATGATGACGAGAGAATACTATATGACGTTTCTGTTGAGAACTTTTACAGGACGAAGGATTCCGGTGAAATTCCGGTCTCGTTTGAAAAGGCCGGACCCAGGGAGCATATTTTCTTTGAGCCTGCCAAAACCAAAGTAGGCATTGTAACCTGCGGCGGCCTCTGCCCGGGAGTTAATAACGTGATTCGCAGTCTGGTAAACCAGCTCTATTACAGGTATGGTATAAGCAGGATACTTGGCATAAAATATGGTTATGAGGGACTGATACCCGATTATAATCACCCCGTGGTCGATCTTGATGTTTCGATGGTAAGCGAAATACATCTTTCAGGCGGAACATTTCTCGGAACATCCCGGGGCGATCAGGATGTTGGCAGGATGGTCGACACCCTTGAGATCCTGAATATCAATGTGCTTTTCTGTATCGGCGGTGATGGTACTCTTCACGGAGCTCATGCCATACATGAAGAGATCCAGAACAGAAAGCTTAAGATTGCCGTTGCCGGGATCCCCAAGACAATTGACAACGACATTGACCTGGTGCAGAAGTCTTTCGGATTTGAAACGGCATTCTCCATCGCCAACGATATTATCAGGAACGCCCATAACGAAGCATACGGGGCCAATAACGGCATAGCTCTTGTAAAACTGATGGGGAGGGATTCGGGATTTATTGCCGCAAGCGCAGCCCTGGCAATACAGGAGGTTAATTTCGTGCTTGTTCCCGAAATCTCCTTCGACCTATACGGACCACGCGGATTCCTTAAAGTACTGCGCAAACGCCTTGAGGAAAGGCGTCATGCAGTGATCGTTGTTGCGGAGGGAGCTGGCCAGGATCTGTTTGAACAGGCAGACCGGGAGAGAGATGCCTCCGGAAACATTAAGCATAAAGATATCGGGATCTATCTAAAGGAGAAAATACGGGAAGAATTTAATGCAAAAGGATTTCCCCATACGATAAAATATATAGATCCAAGCTACATTATCAGAAGCGCCCCTGCAAATGCCAACGACAGCAAGTTCTGCAACCTCCTGGCACAAAATGCAGTTCATGCAGCGCTGGCTGGCAAAACCGATTTCGTTGTGGGATTCTGGAACAACCAGTTTACCCTTATTCCCATCCCCATGACCGTAGCAAAAAGAAAGAAAATTGACGTAGAGGGCGAGCTATGGTGGAATGTGCTCGAAGCCACAGGACAGCCCATCAGCATGAAAAATCATTGACGCGTGAAAATCAGAAACATCATTTTTGACCTGGGGAATGTCCTAATCAGTTTCAATCCCCTCGAATTTCTCTTAAAGAAAGAGTACCCGGATAATATCAGAAACACAATAATGAATGATATTTTCAGCAGCAGGGAATGGAAAGCACTTGATAACGGAGACATTTCCACCACGGAGGCAATTGATTCAATAGCCGGGAAATCTTCGCTTACAAGGCATGAAATAGAGCATGTGTTCAATCTTCGCAGGGATATAATGTTTCCCCTTGAGAAAAACACAAGATTGCTCCCCGGGCTTAAAAAGGAGGGATACGGGCTTTATTATCTTTCCAATTTTCCCCTGGACACTTTCGAGCAGATCAGAAACGACTATTATTTTTTCAGGTTCTTCGACGGGGGAATAATATCGTCAGAAGCCAAGTGTTCAAAACCCGACATCCGCATTTACCGGATGATACTCGACAGATATTCCCTTAAGGCAGCTGAGTCCCTTTTCATCGATGATCTTCCGGTGAATGTTCAGTCAGCTGAAGCCGCCGGAATCAAGGGACTTATAACCTTTGGCGCAGAAGATATCTCGGGGTTACTTGCAGAAGTTTTAAAACCCGCGCCATCCGGGCGGTCTCAGAAGAATGTCTGAGACAGCTTTTATCTGACTTTTCCCTGATTTAATACCACCCCATCCCAAGGGCTTTCCGGAATAATCAATTCTGAGCAGGTTCAGGGATCGCAAACTATATTGTAAAATATTGATTATATGATATATATTATTACTTATATAAACTATCGTTCGAGCTTTGATCTAAACGCTGTTTTTGTAGTAATTAATCAGAATTGATGTTTTGGCGGGACCTACCAGTTTTTTCAGCTGCTCTTCGGTAGCAATTTTAATTTCTTCAACCGAAGAGAAATTCTTCAGAAGCAATTCCTTTGTTCTGGGTCCTATTCCCTTTATTGTGTCCAGGTCCGATTTCAGGAACTTCGATGAACGCTTGTCGCGATGGAAATTTATTCCGAAGCGGTGGGCTTCGTTCCTTAACTGCTGAATTATTTTAAGGCTCACCGAATTCTTATCAAGGTAAATGGGAACACTGTCGCCGGGAAAGTATATTTCTTCAAGCCTTTTTGCAATTCCTATTATTGCGACCTTCTCCTTCAGTCCGAGCTTCTCAAGGCTTTTCAGCGCGGATGAGAGCTGTCCCTTGCCTCCGTCGATAATTATCAGCTGGGGCAGATCTTTATTTTCCTCTTTCATTCTCCGGTAACGCCGGTACACAATCTCCTCCATTGATGAGTAGTCATCCGGCCCTGAAACGGTCCTTATATTGAAGTGCCTGTATTCCTTTTTGTCAGGCTTTCCGTTCCTGAAAACCACGCATGCCGCAACCGGGTTTTCTCCCATAGTGTTCGAGTTGTCAAAACACTCTATATGGAGCGGAAGTTCTGCCATATGAAGATCCTCCTTTAATTTTTCAAGGTTTCGGAATGTACGGTCCTTAGGCTTCTGTTCCTCACGCCTCTTGCGCTGTTCCAGTTTGTAATAGACAGCGTTGCGCACCGCAAGCTCAAGAAGTTTAAGCTTATCTCCCTTCGCGGGTACAGAATATTTAAGCTTTCCGTCGGTAATGTCAGGCCTGAAAGGTACAATAACCTCGACAGAATCGCTTGAGACCCTCTGCCTCATTTCCGTTACTGCGAAACCCAGCAGCGACTCCTTCTCCTCTTCTACCCTGGTTCTTATTTCAAGAGTAAATGTTTGTATTACAGCACCTTCGACAACCTTAAGATAATTAACATACATGCTTTCAGCGTCCTGCGAAACACCGAATACATCAACATTCCTGATCGTAGTGCTTACGATGGTCGATTTGCTTCTGAACTTAGAGAGTATCTCTATTTTCTCCTTGACTGCCTGTGCATCCTCAAAACGGAGCTCCCTGGAATAATCTGCCATCAACTGTTTAAGGTGATCCATCACGGTCGCAATATTTCCCCTCAGAATGTTCCTTATCTGCGCGATATTCATATCATAATCCTCTTCCGTCTGCAGTCCGACGCAGGGACCCCTGCAGTTGCCGATATGATATTCGAGACATACCCTGAATTTTCCGGCCGCGATACTCTCCTGCTTCAGGTTCAGAGTGCATGTCCTTAACCTGTATAGCTGCCTGATCAGACCAATAAGGGTCTTTACCATGAGTCCAGAAGTATAGGGACCGTAATAAACCGATCCGTCACGGATGGTATTTCGTGTACTGAATACCCGCGGGAAATGTTCCTTCTTTATGCAGATCCATGGAAATGTTTTATCGTCTTTTAGAAGTATATTATACCTGGGTTGATGCTTTTTAATAAGGTTGTTCTCAAGTAAAAGTGCATCTGATTCATTATCCACAACAATATGTCTTAACCCGGTCGCCCTGT
>CAYRQY010000110.1:0-7949 GCA_964426435.1 uncultured Rikenellaceae bacterium
TCCCTGGCAACAACTTATGAAGGACAGGGAAGCGCTATGGGACTGATTGGCGGACTGGCCGGCATCAGCATTCTCGATCCCGAAATCACCGGTTACAGATCTCTGCCTGAAAAACATAATTTCGAAATTGAGTTCAGGGTAACAGACTTTCAGGCACTTCATCCGAATACATACAAAATTAGGGTTGAAACTTCAGATAATCAGCCAAATGAGATCACGGCAATTTCAACCGGCGGAGGGATGATTGAGATAGTAAGCTTCAATGGTTTCGGGGTTTCAATGAGAGGAGATTGCTTCGAAACACTTGCCTGTTTCAACGCCGGTTCAGTAGAAAGGATTAACAGGATAATTGAAAACATAAGTCGTGAAAACAAGGAAGCAGCAGTAACTGTAACCGAATCTGAAAATCAAATTCTTCTAAGGATCAGATCAAGAGTGACGGGGAGAAGCCTTGCGGATAAATTTCTGAATGACCCGGGTATAATCCGGGTCTGGCACACGGATCCGGTTTTGCCTGTCATGCCGGCAGCAGGCATTGCAATACCCTTCAACTCACCGGAAGAGATGGTCAGAATGGCAGGGAACAAAAAACTTACAATGGCGGAAATGGCTGTAATGTACGAAAGCACGTATGCCGCTATTGATCCGTCAGAGGTGATATCGATGATGAAGGATATTGTTGGCCATGTAAGAGATTCAATTACAACCGGATTGAAAGAGAGATCATATCACGACAGGGTGCTGGGTCACCAGTCACACCTTATCGCTGAGGCAAAAAGATCCGGCAGGATTCTCAATTCACCACTGAACAGTATAATTACATACGTTACAGCCATAATGGAATCGAAGAGCTCGATGGAGCCGATTGTTGCTGCTCCAACCGCTGGTTCGTGCGGCGCCCTTGGGGGAGCTCTCTTCGCAGTTGCGGAATATCTGAACAAAGGAAACGAAGAAATCATAAATTCATACCTTGCGGCCGGTCTGACAGGCGTCTTTATCGCCGACAGGTACACATTTGCAGCGGAAGAGGGTGGCTGCCAGGTTGAATGCGGGGCTGCATCGGCAATGGCTGCGTCGGGACTTGTACAATTAATGAGCGGCGATGCGGAACAGGCAGTAAATGCAGCATCGATGGCCCTTCAGAACTGCCTGGGTATGATCTGTGATCCTGTGGCTGACCGGGTAGAGGTACCATGTCTTGGCAAGAACATTCTTGCTGCAACCAATGCACTGAACTGCGCAAATATGAGCATTGCAGGGTTCGATCCGGTAGTTCCGCTGGATGAAGTTATTGAAGCAATGAGATCAGTTGGTGATGAACTGCCACGCACCCTTTGCTGTACCGGGCTGGGAGGATTGTCCCGGACTCCTGCCTCAGAGAGAATATTTGAACAACTGAAAAGAAACCGATTACAGTAAATCTTATTATGAAAATCATTGACGGGATTGCTGTTGAAAAAGCAGCTTCGCTTGCAGAATGGACAGAAGCAATGGAACAGGCAATCCTCAAAAGCCTGACTGAAGAGGTAATAATGCCGCAACGACTGCACCTCGACAAAGGCGATGATGCATTCCTTATTATGCCCTGTATTGACGACAGGTACTGGTCAACAAAGCTGGTCTCATTCTGTCCGGCAAACAGAACGAAGGACCTTCCTTCAATTTTCGGCACCGTTCTGCTGAACAGCTCGGTAACGGGAGAGCCCCTTGCGATGATCGACGGGACAACACTGACCGCTTACAGGACAGCGGCAGTAAGCGCCCTCGGCATAAAATATCTTACTGATGATGACATTCACACACTTGGAATAATCGGGACAGGCACCCAGGGCATCCGGCAGGCTATCTTTGCCTGCAGTGTAAGACCAATAGAGAAGATTTGCATATGTGACAGGTCAGCGACAGCAATGTCCCGGTTTGAAAATGAAATCAAACAACACTTCCCTCATATCGCGATAATAAAAACGGATAATCCGGCTGACGTCTGCCCGGAAGCCACGGTCATAATAACTGCAACAAATTCAAAATATCCGGTTTTTCCCGAAGATCCGGACCTGTTTTCAAATAAAACCTTCATCGGGATCGGTTCCTACAAGCCCGATTACCGGGAATACCCTGATGCATTTTTCAGAAATACCGGACGGATATTTACCGATACCCTGCATGGACTGAGAGAGAGCGGTGACCTTATCCACCCGCTGAAAGAAAACCTTGTCACAAGAGAAAACATTTATTCCCTCGGTTCACTTATAAAGAATGAAGTATCCCTGTCGGACGACCCAACCAGATTCCTCAAAACAGTAGGCAGTGCGATATTTGATCTGTACGCTGCCCGGCTGATTTATGAGAAATCATTCTCCGGCTCGCATGAATAAGCCATTTGAAGAAAGAAACTTTTATTATATTGTGGCCATTTGACAGGCCACTATATGCTTAAGATAATTATTCTCACGCTGCTATCCGCCATTATGGCTTTTCCCGCTGTGCTTTTCTCACAGGAGGGCGGGCCGGCTGCAGCCGCCAATACAAATACTGCCATTGTAATAGACGGAAACTTAAATGAAGAAGCCTGGAAGGATGCCTGGACAGTATCTGATTTTATTCAATATGAACCAGTAGAAGGTGCAAAATCAAACTATAAGACAGTGGTCAGGATCCTGTTTGGAAAGGATGACCTGTATGTCGGTGCAAAGTTATATGCCAGCAGGGAGGATATTGAGGACAATTTCGGACGGAGGGACGAGTATAACAGGGCCGACTGGTTCATGGTCTCAATCGATTCATACAACAGCAGCAAGATAGCTTTCACCTTCGCCGTCAATGCAGCAGGAGTGCAGCTTGACGGGCAGCAGGATGATGGCAGAAGGGTCAGTTCAAGGGAAGCGAATCCACTGCTCCCCCCAGGTCTTGATGTCTCGTGGGATGCGATATGGTATTCAGGGGTAAGTATAACCGATGAGGGCTGGGTTGCGGAAATGCGGATACCTTACAACATGCTCAGGTATTCGAGAAAGGAGGTGCAGACCTGGGGTGTTTATTTCTTAAGGCGTATCCCGAAAGCGGGTGAAGTTTCTGAATGGCCCTATATTCCGCGTAACAGAAGGAACAACCTGGTTTCAGATTATGGAAAAATTACCGATATCCGGGGCATCGATCCAAGACCCAATATCCAGGTACGGCCATATATCCTTGCTGGTCTCGACATCTTTGAAAATGAAAATGACCCCGGGAAAGCTGCTCATAAATTGAAATACAATGCCGGAGGGGATATCAAGATCGGGATCGGGCCCAACGTTATACTTGATGCAACGATCAGACCTGATTTTGGACAGGTTGATGCTGATCCTGCCGTTCTGAATCTCACAGCTTTCCAGACCCTGTATCCGGAAAAACGGCCATTCTTCCTTGAAGGTGCCGACATTTTTAAATTCGGCATAGGATTAAGCAGGCTCTTTCATTCGAGACGTTTCGGCGCTGACGAACCGATAATAGGAGCTTTGAAACTATCAGGCCGCACTGAAAAAGACCTGTCATTCGGCCTTATGGGAGTTACAGCCGGAGAAAACTTCAGACCCTCAAATAATTATGCCGTATTTCGTGCAACCCAGAGAATAAGGGAATATTCATCGGCAGGAGGAATTCTTACATATTATTACAGTCCTGCAGGAGAGGGAACCGGGTGGCAGAGCCTTACCGGCGGAGTAGACTGGGATCTGAGATTTAAGGACAACAAGTGGGGATTTGAAGGAATTGCAGCATTTGCCGACAGAAATTCCCTGGTCCAGGGAGTAAAGGATCAGTCAGGCATGATGGGCAGTCTTGTGCTGCGGAAGAGACAGGGCATTATCGACGGACACCTGGCTTTCCTGATGTTTACCGATCAGTACAATCCCAACGATATCGGATGGATAACCTTTGAGCAGAACTGGTATCAGATATGGGCCAGCATGAAATACAAACTCAATGGAGGAAAGGAATTCTGGAGTTTCCAGAGGGGAGAGCTCACCCTCGATTATGAAAGAAGACTTTCGATTATCGGACATTATGATATGGGAAGCGCAACGAATATCAGGACAAACCTAATAACAAAAAAATTCAGGCAGATCAGGACCGGCACCAGGCTGCTTGATCCTTTCGGGGGATATGATCTGTGGGAGACAAGAGGTCTGTGGGTTTGGGCCAGGCCAAAGGGCGCCGAAATATCAGGAGAGTTTTCAAGTGATGACAGAAAGAAGTGGAAAATAACTCCTAAAGCTTCAGTCAGGAGATATGAAGACAAAGGTTCCGAATACGTTATGGATTTCCAGGGAACAGTAAACCCCGGTACAAAAGTGTCATTAATGGGAAGTATAAAAAGTTCCTGGGAGGATGACAGAACTGCGTGGGCATCGAACGAAACATTCGTTACGGAAAATGGCAGCTGGAAAATAGGGAACAAATCGACATCTCCGGACAACCTCGGCCAGGATGATTTCACGGCTTTCGAGGACAACGGGGCGCTTGCCGGTATTCTTTCCGGGGTGAAAGAATACAAACCGGGTCACTATTATGTACCTGTATTCGGGACGCGCGATACGAGATCGCTTGACTTTACGGTGAGAGCTTCGGTTACTTTAACCAGTAAGTTCTCGATGCAGCTTTACTCGCAGCTTTTCACGGCAAAAGGGAGGTACGACAATTTCAGCATCCTTGCCAATCCCGACAGGATGGCCGCTTTCCCCGAATATCCCAAAAGGAGGGATTTCAACTATAAGAACCTGCATTCCAATTTCGTGACACGATGGGAATACAGGCCCGGCTCAGCCATATACCTGGTCTGGAGCCATTCCCGGAGAAAGGATGATGTGATGAATCCGCTTGCCCCCTGGAACGATTCAATATATGCACAATCCTTTGGAGGCCAGGTTTCAGAGCTTTTCAGGACCTTCCCGCGCAACAGCTTTATGATCAAGATTGATTACGCGTTTCATTAAAAACGAGTTGTAAATGCCGAAGCAGGCCTTCTTACACTAACAGGTTCAGGATAATTATCGACATAACCTATACGGGCTACGAACTGAATTTTTCCTTTATGTCCCAGGTAATCATTTGCCTTCTGTTCAAATTCCTCAACCTCAATCATCTGGTTCATTGGATGTAAGCCAATCATCAGATCCCTGCACTCGAGGTGTGCCCGCTGGTACAGTCTGCCTGTCTTCATCCAGCATTCAGGAGTATCTTCGGGTTGGGTTATAACCAGCCAGCCACCGCAACCGCTTGTCTGTGCTCTGGCCTTTTCTATGCCTGTATCAACGAAAGATTGCTTTTTTGAGTCTTCCGGTTTGTACAACCGGCTGACAATGAACCCGCCAAAGCCGTTGATGCCCATTCCGGCTGTAGTAAGTCCGTCGCGCTTATCTCTGACATCGCTGTTGGAAAACCTGATCCATCCGGCCAGTTCCTCCTTTGCAGCTTCATCATTAGACTGGATACTGTAGGCTTCGAGTGTTTTTTCGGATATGTAGTTTCCTTCTTCAGAGGCTGCAGGAAAGAAATGGTAACCATCGCTGATTCCACCGGTTATTTTTTCGAGATGATCAACACTGATTTCATCCTTCCTGAAAGGTATACGAAGGGTACTTCTTTCCTGAAGCTTCCTGAGGTAAGGCTTCTCGCCAGGCCGTTCTGTAAATCTTTCTCTGTCAGCAGGAACAGGATTGACCTCTGTCCGGCCGGTAAGGCTCACCTCGGCAACCAGGTTATCCCTGCTGGCTCCTGCAGTAAGGTAAACAACTGGTTCAAAGCCATAGTGACTGGCAGCTATGCAGAGATTCTCAATAAAAGCCCCGAGAGAGATAAAAAGGCCGCGGCCTGTCGGATCGACAACCGTTAGCTTTCTGGTATAATCAGCTCTGATATGAACCAAGGTATCACTGATGATATCGACAAGCCAGGGCTGGGTGTTATGAGAACTTCCGGCCAGAGAGGCATAACGGATAATTTCCATAATGGTATCTTCAGAATAATTTTCCTGTGTGATACTCTTTCTTGATGCAATGCAACTATTAAACATGGTGATAATAATTAAGGTGGTTAAATACAAATAGATTTTTCTCATAGCTATACTGAAGTTTTCTGCAAAGCTATGGCCTGCAACAGTCCGGATTTTTGATATAAATCAAAAAATCACTGTCCGGCTGATTTTCTCATCCTGCTGAGTGTCTCCTGGGTAATACCGAGATATGATGCTATATATTGGAGGGGGATTCTATTGACAAAATGTGGGTACTTGTCCAAAAGCAGCCTGTAGCGGGTTTCAGCGGTCTGGTTAAGGATCATAAGTAAATGCCTCTCAGAGGTAATGAAGACATACTCGGCCATCAGACGGCCAAGCCTTTCTATCATTGGGTATTTGTTGTAAAGGGAGTAAAGGCTGGCCTTGCTTATCTCCATTACTTCCATCGGCTCGAGCGCCTGCACATTGGTCCGCGACGGACTTTCGGTAAGGAAGCTGGTATACGAAGTTATGAACCCCGGGGAAAAGTGAAAGTCGGTGGTAATTTCATTTCCATTTATATCAATGTGGAAGAACCTGAAATAACCCCTGGTGAAGAAACCTATCTTTGAGCAGATCTCTCCTTCACTTATTAAGTTTTCCTTCTTTTTAAGGACTCTCAGTCTAAGACAGTCGGTGAAAGCATCAAAATCTTCATCGCCCAGATGCACAAACTTTTCAACAAAGCTCCTGAGATCGGTAATCATATCATAATGCGCCATCGGTGAGTTTTTGCCAGGTCTATTTTTGCGCTAAGTTAAAGTTTTAAAATTAAGCTGGAAATCAGCTTCTGATAAAGCAAACTCTTATATTTTTATGCAAACAATCTCAAAATGGCAATACCCACCTCAAGAACAAAGGAGCCCGGCAGCGTAACCATTGACCTGGAAAAATGCGATGGCTGCGGACTGTGTGTTAAGGTTTGCGGCGACAATACCCTGGTCATGTCTGATGGAAAGGCTGCGACAAGCGACACGCCGGTTTTCGGGTGCATTGGTTGCGGCCACTGCATGGCAATCTGTCCGCACGATGCGATAAGAGTCACCGGACGAACGCTTTCGCCTGACGATCTGTTCAGGTTGCCCGATTCCGGGGAGGCCGCCGGTTACAACCAGTTGTTGAACCTGCTTAAGCGGCGCAGGTCGGTGCGCGAATTTCAGAAAAAGCCTGTGGAACCCGAGAAAGTCGAAAAGATACTCGAAGCGGCAGGAACCTCTCCGATGGGACTTCCCCCTTCTGATGTAAACGTTCTTGTATTTGACAAAGTTGAAAAGTCCCGTGAGTTCGTTACCGACTTCTGCAAAATGCTCGAGAAGATGAAGTGGTTCGTGTCACCCTGGTTCCTGGCCCTTATGCGTCCCTTCTGGGGTAAAGCCAACGATGAGCTTTTCAGGAATTTCATAAGGCCATTGTTCAGCATTTATCCGGGCAGCATTAAAAAGGGGGAAAACGTTGTAACATACGATGCACCCCTGGTGATGTATTTCTATGGGTCGCCCTGGGCTGATCCTGCCGACCCCTTAATAGCAGCCACCACCGCAATGTATGCCGGGGAGTCGCTCGGACTCGGCACCTGTATGCTTGGCGCCGTACACCCTTTTATTCAGAACTCCGGCGCCCGCAGGCTTAGGGAAAAATATGGGATCAGGTATACAAGCCGCGAGGGCCTGCTGGTGATATTCGGTTACCCGGCTCTCAGATACAGAAAAGGTATAAGACGCAGCTTCGCTTCAGTAACAAGATATAATTAACCTTCATTTAATACTGGTTTCCTGTCTTTCCGGGAACCGGGTCGGGCAGGGGGGCTACGTTTCAGATAAAAGATTAAAGAGGTCAATATTCAGGTAGACTATCTCCTTGCCAATCTTCTGGGATGTCAGAATTCCAATGGCTTCCATTTGACCCATATATTTCT
>CAYRQY010000111.1:0-7914 GCA_964426435.1 uncultured Rikenellaceae bacterium
TGTAAAATACACCGACAGCCAGGCAGATATAACCCGGGTAAACTATTACAGGCTCGCCGCCGTGAATAACTGCAATAATCCCCTGGCAACCTCAAATCTGTGCTCAAACATTGTACTTGATCTGTACATGTCGGATTATGATATTAAATTAAACTGGAATGCATACAGGGAGTGGCTTGGCAACATTTCCGGATATACATTATATATCAATACCGGCAGCGGATTTACTGAAAAGGAGATACTTCTGCCCTCAGATACTTCGTTTACAATAGCTTATTCAGATGTAATGCAAAGTGTTGAAGCCGGTGAGATATGTTTTATGGTTTCTGCCAGCGAATCAGGCAATCCGCTGTCAGGCAACGGTGAGAGCCGGTCGAACAGAGCATGCGCTGAAGCAATCGAAAACATTACCGTTCCCAATCTGTTCACGCCCGACGGAGACAACATCAACGACCTGTTCAGGCCGGTGCTCTCGTTTACCCCATCCTCCTACCATCTGATCGTAAGCGACAGGAATGGGAGACAGCTTTTTGAGACGAGAGACCATACCGAATCCTGGGACGGGTCACATGGCGGCAGAATAATGCCTCAGGGGGCCTATCTGTGGTTCCTGAGAGTCACAACTCCCGCGGGCAAAGCCGTTTCAAGGAGCGGAACCATCACCATCTACAGAAGCCGTTAATAAATAGGTAAACGCGTTAATAATGACGACCGAAATATTCGGCTAATAGAATTATATTTGCAGCTGGCGCTTAATTTGTAGTGGCAGTTTATGGGGAAGAAGGATTTTTTTGATGAGGAGGATTTTCAAAGGATCCAGGCTGAATATGATTCCCTGATCAACAATCTCCACAGGTGCAATAAACCAGGAGACAGGGAATTGATAGATAAAGCCTTCAGGATAGCCAATGAAGCGCATATGAACATGCGCAGAAAGTCTGGCGAACCCTATGTCATTCATCCCATCTCCGTAGCAAAAATAGTCAACCATGAGCTAGGACTCGGGGCAAGATCCATCGCCACATCACTCCTTCACGACGTGGTGGAGGATACAGAGTATACCCTTGAGGATGTTGAAAGGGATTTTGGTCCCAAGATTGCCTCACTGATTGATGGCCTGACAAAAATATCGGGAACATACAACAAGCCGGCTTCATCCTCGATGCAGGCCGAGAATTTCAGGAAGATGCTGCTGACGCTGTCGGATGATATAAGGGTTATCCTGATCAAGATAGCCGACAGGCTTCACAACATGCGGACTCTCGATTCGATGCCGGAAAACAAGAAGATGAAGATTGCCGGTGAAACAATCTTCCTGTATGCTCCTCTTGCCAACAGGCTGGGTCTTTACTCGATAAAGAGCGAGCTTGAGGATCTCAGCTTCAGGTTCAGGCAACCGCAAATCTACGATGAGATTGCCTCGAAACTCAAGCACAGCGAAAAGAAATACTTTGCCCTTATCAACAAATTCTCCCTGCCGATCATCGACAAGCTGACTCAGACAGGACTTATATTCGATATCAGCGGAAGGCCGAAATCGATATTTTCGATCTGGAAGAAGATGCAGGCGAAAAGTGTTCCCTTTGAAGAAATATATGATGTGCTGGCCGTAAGGATAGTCTTCGAACCTGTTACCGGAATACCTGAAAAAACAACATGCTGGAACATTTATTCAATCATCACCGATTCATATCTTCCCAAACCCGACAGGTTGCGCGACTGGATAAGCAGGCCCAAAAGCAATGGATATGAAGCTCTTCATGTTACGGTAATGGGACCGGAAGGGAAATGGGTGGAGGTGCAGATAAGAAGCAGGCGAATGGACGAGATAGCTGAAAGAGGTTATGCTGCCCACTGGAAATATAAAGGAGATGATTCACAGGAGAGTGAACTCGACAAATGGATCAAGAAGATCCGACAGATGCTCGAGAATCCGATGGAGGACCCGATCGAGTTTCTCGACGAATTCAAGATGAACCTCTTCTCTTCTGAAATTATGGTCTTCACTCCAAAGGGGACACTTATCAGCCTTCCCAAAGGAGCCTCAGCACTCGATCTGGCATACGAGATACATACAGAGGTGGGAAACAAAGCTATCGGAGCCAAAATAAACTACAGGCTCAATCCGATAAACGCTACTCTCATGAGCGGCGACCAGGTTGAGATTATTACTTCAGATATTGCAAAGCCCGAGAAGGAATGGCTCTCCTTTGTTCGGACATCGAAGGCAAAGGAGGCTATAAAGGCTTCACTGAGAGCAGAATCGAGGAACAGAATACAGAAGGGAATGGAGATACTCGAGACAAAGCTGAATGAACTGGGGCTCACACCCAACTCCGAAGTAATCAAGAAACTGATGCTCTCATACGATGTAGCGAGCAAGGAAGAACTCTATTCCGGCATCGAGCTTGGAATCATAAACCTCGAGAGTCTTAAAAAAATATTGAGGAAAAGTCCCTCCAAAAACGTAATTAAATACTGGGAACTTAAATTCCTGGGAACAAAAAAGGACAAAAAGGAAGAAGAATCACCACAGCCCGGACCGTTAGATGCAAGTATTCCCTTCCTCCTCAGGGAGAACGTCGAGAACGCTGCCCAGTCGTACGAGATAGCAAAGTGCTGCAACCCAATACCAGGCGACGATGTTATCGGCTACCGCTCCCCTGAAGGAGCAATCATAATTCATAAACCCAAATGTCCGGTTGCGATCAGAATAATGTCGAACGAAGGAAACAGGATAATCGCAGTCAAATGGGCCATTCACAAACTGGTATCATTCCTGGCGAGAATATCCATGTCAGGAGTCGACAGAATAGGGCTGGCAAACGAAATAACAAATATCATCTCGTCGGAACTCAAGGTCAATATGACCAATATCAATATAAGCGTCAGAAACGGGATATTTGAGGGAACTATCGACGTATATATTCATCATACACGCGACCTCAACAATCTCATACTCAAGATATCAAACATCAAGGGTATAGAGAGTGTCAGCAGAGTGGAAGATTTCTCGGAATAGTCTTTCTCACCACATCTGCCATTCACCGGAATCAGGTATATTTGTTCCAAATTCTATTCATTCTGATTATGGCAGGTAATTCTACAAAAGCAACCGTCAGGAAGATTTTCGCCGAGTACCTCGAGAAAAAAGGTCACAGGAAGACTCCGGAACGATTCGCCATACTTGATGAGGTTTATTCCGGAGACGGCCATTTCGATGTTGATTCACTGTATATCCTCATGAAAAGGAAGAATTATACAGTAAGCAGGGCTACCCTCTACAACACCATTGAACTTCTTGTAGACTGCAACCTCGTAATACGGCACCAGTTTGGCCGAAATATCGCTCAGTATGAAAGATCCTACCGATGCAGCCAGCACGACCACCTTATCGATACAGAATCAGGAGAGGTAATCGAGTTTTGCGATCCGCGGATCCAGGATATAATCAGAACTGCATGCGAACTGAACAACTTCACTCCGGAATACCACTCGCTTAATATTTACGGATCCATTAAGAGACCCGGCCAGGAAGAGAAGCAGGATAATTAATGATATCAGAAGGCGTAACCAAATGAAACACCAAAGGGTATTGTGACAGTATTCTTGTTCTTGAATACATCGGTATCAAAATCAGATCCGGTAATATCCCAGTTCCTGGATACGTAACCTACGCCAGTGAAAATATCCAGAGCAAATCCGCCGGATGTGATAAGCTGATAACCAATCACTCCGTTGATATTTATTTTCTGGGCTTTTATATAGTTCTCCGGATTGTCCTTGCTCTTTATTGTTGCCGTGGCAAAAGAAAAGTGAGGCCCAAGATAGAATCCTTCCGGAGCAGAGAGGTCGCGGCTCAGAAAATACTTGAACATTCCCTGCCCCCTGAAACCGCTGGTTTTCAGACCGCTTATCTCCTCATCGCCGCTCGTCAGCTCATCGAGGTTGAGCAATATGCTCGGTCCTATATAGCTTGCCCCTAGCTGGATAGAGGCTTTTGGAGCAACTGCAGCTTCAAATAGTACCTTGTATTCACCTGTAACAGGGATTATCAAAGCCCAGAAAGGTCCTCCGAGGGCTGCCAGCGGATTGGTTTTGATTACAAAATTGTATTCCCTTTCCCCTGCCGAACCCTGGGCCAAAACCGGAGATGCTGTCAGCAAAAAAGCAAGACCGATTATTATCACCAAACCTGTTTTTTTCATGATCGTCAGTTTTATTAATGTAAATCCAAATTTAATTATTAACAGAAAGTGCAGATTCCCGTTTTATTAACAATATTAATCCGTTATCCACATATTGCTGAGAAGGATAACCATTTATCAACAATCTGTTATAAACGTGACCTTGGGTGTAATTATTTTGTAAATTGGAATCTGATTTTTTTTAATACATTGATAATCCGCATATATGAGAATGGACATACTGCTAGGTCTGCAATGGGGTGACGAAGGTAAGGGAAAGATCGTTGATGCCCTGAGTCCCGGCTATGATGTAATAGCCCGTTTTCAGGGAGGACCCAATGCCGGCCATTCACTTGAGTTCAACAATGTTAAACATATACTTCATCTTATTCCTTCCGGGATATTCCATGCAGGGAAGATCAATATTATCGGTAACGGAGTGGTTCTCGACCCTGCAGTGTTCAAAAAGGAGATTGAAGAGCTGGGACTTCCCGTGGAAGAGCTTGTGAGCAGACTCATCATATCTTCAAGGGCAAACCTGATACTTCCCACACACAGGATACTCGATTCAGCCTTCGAAAATCACAAGGGGAATCTCAGGATAGGATCAACCCTTAAAGGCATCGGTCCTGCGTACACCGACAAGGCCGCGCGCAATGCTCTTCGTGTGGCTGACATCTTCCGGGATGATTTCATGAAACTATACACGGATCATACTGATGAGCACATGAGAATCCTCAGGAACTATTCATTCAACTTCAACCTGGAGGATTTCGAAACAGGATGGTTCGAAGGAATTGAAATGCTAAGAAAGTTCAGGGTAATCAATACCGAGTATTATGTTAACAACCTGATAGCTGAAGGTAAAAGGATACTGGCCGAAGGTGCACAGGGTACATTGCTCGATATAGATTTCGGATCGTATCCCTTTGTCACTTCATCGAGCACCATAAGCGCGGGTGCCTGCACCGGCCTTGGTGTTGCCCCCGGGAAAACCGGCGAAGTCTTCGGCATTTTCAAGGCCTACTGCACCAGGGTGGGCAGCGGCCCTTTCCCCACCGAACTCTTTGACGAAACGGGCGAGAAACTCAGAAAAAGGGGATGTGAGTTCGGTTCCACAACCGGGCGCCCGAGAAGATGCGGGTGGCTGGATTTGCCGGCATTAAGGTATGCCATAATGGTAAACGGCGTCACCAGGCTCTTCATGACTAAACCTGATGTACTGTCAGGATTTAACACAATCAGGGTGTGTACTTCCTATAAAATTGACGGCAAAGAATCCACAGAAATCCCCTTCAGCAACGATTCGGCAGTCGAACCTGTTTATACGGAACTTCCCGGCTGGAAGGAAGAGATATCATCAATAAGGGAATTCGATGCACTGCCTCATTCCCTGCTCAATTACGTTGATTTCATTGAAAAGGAAACATCAGTCCCTGTAACAATAATTTCGGTGGGACCCGACAGGGAAGAGACAATATTCAGATAAGGTGCCTGGTGTTCAGACTGGGTGCCCGGCTTATTTACCGGTATATATAGAGCCAGCTGTCAATATTAACCGTATCCCTGTACTGCTCCAGCCGGGAAAGAGCTCTGATGTAATTCTCATGAGCCTCAACCGCAACCAGCTCAAAATCACTTCCTTCGGGTCTGAATATCCTGGTATCGGCGAAACCCATTCTTAAATACTCCTCTGCCCAGTCTCTCGCAAATTCAGGTGTAAGAAAGCTTCCGACAATTATATTGTACCTGTACCTGTGTTCCCACGACTCCTTCTCTTCCTCCGCAAGCCTGATCGAATCCAGCCGGGCCTGCTCAAGCGCCTTAATGCGGTTTTCTATCTTTCTGAGCGAATCGACAACCCGGATGCTGTCCTGGCGGGCTTTCAGCATCGCAAGCTCCCGTTCTTTCTTCCCTATACCAAACCATCCCTTCTGTTTCAGATAGTTGCATGAGGAAATAGTTAACAGAAGTGTTATCAGAACAAGGGATGTTAAGCGTCTCATAACTAAATAATTAATGAATTGAGTAAAAATCAGTTTGAATTATGTAACAGTCTAAATATCAAAGTTAGAAAATTTTAAGACGCAATCCAAATAATATTAATAAAAGAAACCCGCGATTGTTAATCACAGGTATTTTGTATATTAGACGTGCAAATCTTGAATACCTGAAAGATTAACTGCAAATAATAACAATTAACCGAATTACTTATGAAATCAATAGTGGAGTTCTTTGAAGAGAGTGTTGAAAAATTCAGCAGCAATGTGTACCTGTGGGAAAAACCATACGACAGATACGAGGGAACAACTTACAGGGAGACAAGAAAGCAGGTTGGCGAGTTTGCAGCCGGTCTCATTAAGATGGGAATAAAGAAAGGCGACAGACTATGTCTTATATCCGAAGGCCGCAACAGCTGGGTTATAGGCGAATTGGGGATTCTGTTCACCGGCGCCGTCAACGTTCCCCTCTCTTCAAAGCTTCAGCCCGAAGAGATCAGATTCCGGATCAACCATTCAGAGGCAAGAATGATCCTTACCTCAAACATCCAGGCACAGAAGCTTCAGACAATCATGGGCGAGTGCCCCACACTGGAAAAGGTAATACACTTCGATACCCAGGAGGAGTATGCCCCGAATGAAATACATTTCAATGAAGTCAGGAAAATCGGGAGAGAATGGCTGGAAGTACCTGAAAACATGGTGCTTTTTGAAAAAACATACAGGAGCATCAAGCCTTCCGATTTCGCAAACATATGCTACACATCAGGTACAACCGCCGACCCGAAGGGTATCATCCTTACTCACGGAAATTATGTGACAAACGTTTACCAGGCTTACAGCCTGATGGACATACCTCCCTTCTACAAGACCCTTCTTTTGTTGCCGTGGGACCACTCCTTCGGCCATACCTGCGGTATTTACGCCTTCATGGGTAAAGGAGCAAGCATCGCATCGGTCAAAACTGGCAAGACACCTATGGAGACTCTCAGGAACCTTCCGGTATGCCTCAGGGAGATCAAACCCAACATGCTTATGAGCGTGCCTGCGATAGCAAAAAACTTCAGGAAGAACATCGAGAAGGGCATCAGGGAAAAAGGAAGGATGATAGAGATACTCTTTAATCATGCCCTCAGGATCTCATATTCATACAATAAGGAAGGATGGAACAGGGGGCAGGGACTGCAAAGGCTTAAAAAACCTCTGCTCCGGCTTTACGATAAGATCCTCTTCAGCAAGATACGCGAAGCATATGGCGGAGAACTCGATTATTTCATTGGCGGAGGAGCACTTCTGGATATAGAGCTCCAGAGGTTCTTCTATGCTCTCGGTATTCCGATGTATCAGGGTTACGGACTTACAGAAGCTTCGCCGGTAATCTCCTCAAACTCGGCAGGCAGGCATAAGCTGGGTTCTTCCGGCGTACTGGTCAATAATATGGACCTAAAGATATGCGACGACGATGGCAATGAACTGCCGGTTGGTCAGAAGGGAGAGATAGTGATCAGGGGAGGCAACGTGATGCATGGTTACTGGAAAAACGAGAACGCAACTAAAGAGACCATAAGGGATGGATGGCTCTACACCGGCGATATGGGTTATATGAGCGGCGACGGATTCCTGTATGTTCTCGGAAGGTTTAAAAGCCTTCTGATAGCTGACGATGGTGAGAAATTCAGTCCTGAGGGTATCGAGGAAGCCATGTCGGAACAATCGAAATATATTGA
>CAYRQY010000112.1:0-7906 GCA_964426435.1 uncultured Rikenellaceae bacterium
AGCATGTTATAGTTGATCCAGGGGTTCCAGTTATTAGGCCTGCCTCCCCTGAAGCCCATATAACCCCAGTCGTCCCTGGCAAAATAAGGATCGAGCGCTTTTCGGAAGATCTCCTGCCTGAGCCGTTGTGCAATAAGAGGATGGACTTTGTCAAATTCATTTTTAAAGAGATGAAGGATCAGCGACAGGTTGCTTGTCACTTCTCCTACTCCGAGGTCAACATAAGGTTCGTTTATATCCGGAAGGCCCGACCCGGCTTTCTGTGCTCCAAGATGGGCCGACCAGCCCCACCATGTCTGCTCACTGTAGTACCAGACGCCATTTATTATCTGGTCGGTGAATCTTCCTTTTCCTTCGACCAGCTCTCCCATAGCCAGCGAGATCAGTGCGTTGCTGCAGGCCGAGTAGACGCTTTGCCGCCTGTCGCCCGATCGTATGAACTCAAGATAATCGGTCGCTTTTACGACAGGCCAGTCATAGTCAAGATAATCCTCGGCCCTGGTAATATATTCCTGCCTGATATTTGCAGGAAGGCTTTTCCAGAACTCCCTGTCGCTGTACCCGGGAAGTCTGAACCAGGAAGCATCTTTGCTTATTACCGATTCCAGCCCGATGGCATTTGCTTCTCTTACCAGTATATTACGCTCCTTTGGCACCGGCTGGGCTTGCAGATGCTGCATAACTGAAAGAAAAAATCCCAAAGCGATAACAATTGTTCTTATGACAATTCCCGTCATTCCATTCATACTTTTCATGTGTTAATAATTTTGATTTTATAGGCCACATGGAACCCACATGTTTTGAACATTTTTTTCATTCTTGTTTGTGCTGGAATAACATGTGGGTTTCATATTATTATCATGTTTAAGGTTCAAAGATTACCTTTTTGCGATCTGCCTGAGTGGGTGACAATTCATGGCGTAACCCTGACGGCGTTCCATACAGCGTGATTATGATCTGATTTTGATACACCTTCGATCTGATCGCCGGTAACGCGGCCCGTGTATTGACGGAAACCTGCATTGAAAGTGATCTGATCGCCTCTGAGTCTCCCGTCGTATATGACCGTTGTTCTTCCAACTGTCGTTAAGGTTCCGGTGACCATCTGGTATTTCTGATGCAGTATCAGTTCTCCTTCCGGAACCAGCCATGTGCCATCAATCCTTGCAGGTACTATCCACAGCAAAGCATCGCAGTAGGTACGGCATGGTCTTGGGCTGTGGGCAGTGTCGTCGGGCACCCATTCTCCCATTCCGAAACTGTTTGATACAATCCTGGTTCCCGCCTTTAATTCCATAAAAACAGGAGCCAGCCTGGCATTAAGTGAAGGGAGAAGGAACATTGTAATAACAGTTGCATCCGACAGGTCAGCTTCAAAGATGTCACCTTCGATAAACTCCACCATGCCGTCTACCCCTTCTGCTACAGCCACTCTTTTAGAGTAATCGACCAATCCGGGGTTATACTCTATCCCCCTTCCCCTTGCGCCCCGTTTAGCTGCTGTAATTACCGAGCGGCCATCGCCTGACCCCAGGTCTATCACAAAATCTTCCGGAGTGACATCCGCAGCTGTAAGCATAGCCTCAATGAGAGGTTGCGGAGTGGGTATCCATGTCACATCCTTTCCATCCTGGCCGTAAATGGGTTCATAAACTTCATCAGGCTTTTTTTCCTGGGCAAGTAGTAAATTGCCGGTCCAGGATAAGAGAAGCACTATTATTGTTGCACTGAAATAATTGATTTGTTGCATATCACAGGTCCTCTTTATCAGGATAGAGTGTACCCCCCTTGGTCAGCCACGATACTCCAAAAGCAACCAGGGCAATCGTCTCAGCCCAGAAGATAAATGGAGTGGACATATGATCCGTGCGTTTAAAAACAAGATAGATCAAAAGGCCTGTCAGAGCTGCTGCCATTATCGCACCACATGCGTAGTATATCCTGTTCCTGACAATCTTTTGAGGAGTTGGGTTACCATCATCCCTGGTAAAAAGGAAAAGGGAAAAGAATGCCAGGGAGCCAAGGAAGATACCGGCGGAAATGAAGTGTATTGTATTTGCCATACCACCTGAGCCTGTCTCCGATGCCGGGAACCATGCCACGAGGATTGCAAAAAATCCGGCAATGTTGGCGGTAATATTATCCCGCCTGTCATAACCGCTGTAGAAGAAAAGGAACAGTGCGACGGCAGAGAGACCGCCCACCAGTACATCCCTCATAGGGGTATAGTAATAGAGGCTTATTGACGGCTGACTCGGGCTGCCTCCGAAAAGAAGGGTGTTTCCCAGCAGGAGCACAAAGGGCAGCAGGATCCCTATCCAGCCAACAGCTTTACGCAGTGCCAGATACGAATGGGTTAGTGTCTTATACTTGTCGGGAGGCTTCAATTCAATTATTTTAACAGGGTCTCATACAAAGTTAATAATATTTACGCGTGCATTGCAACTGCCACGACAGCCATGTTCGAAATTGAATTATTGGGTTAAATCATGATTATGGATTTTTTGAAAGACAGACCACCTCTTCGTGGCAAGGAATATTCGTTACAAAGGCAGGTCTGCCCGTAAAAGATTATATTTGATCCATACATTCTAATGATATGAAAGCAAGAATAACTACCTTACTGATTGCGCTTTTTACGATAACCCTCAGCGGCCAGCAGAGGCAGACCATCGATCCGGTTATCAGCGCCATGCACACCATTTCAAGCCACGATCTCCTTGAGTGGGTCGAAATTCAGTGTGACGACAAGTATGCAGGCCGACTGACAGGCACACCCGAATACCAGGCATGTGCGGAATGGCTGGCCTCAATGTTCGAAGGTTGGGGCCTCACCCCTGCAGGCGATAACGGAACATGGTTCCAGTGGTTCGACATACCATATACTCTTGTTTATCCCGACTGTGGTGTGAAGCTTCATCTCACTGCCGGAAAGAGTGGTTCGATAGTTAAGGAATACAGGTATGTGACCGAATATATGCCCGGATCAACATCTGGTAACGGAGAGGTTACTGCTGAAGTGGTGTATGCAGGTTACGGCATAACGGCTCCGGAACTTGGGTACGACGATTATGCAGGGATAGACGTCAGGGGTAAAATAATCCTTATTGAGCCTGAGGCACCTGTATCGCCGAACGCGGGAGCAGAAAAATTCAATCCATGGTACCATCATTCGTTTCACCAGACCAAGCTTCTGAATGCAGTAAAGCACGGTGCGGCCGGCATGCTCTATAACTATGGCCCAATAGCCAATCCGAACAATGCATGGGACGAAAAATTTATCTATGTACACGTAAGCAACGCAGTTACAGGAGATATGTTTGCCGGCACCGGAAAGGATCATCAGCAGGTGGTTTCATCGATCAGGGAAAAACTTAAACCGGCATCATTTGCTACAGGAAAAAGGGTTACCATTAAGATGAGCACCGAACATTTTCCCGACGGAAGGGGATCAAATATCATCAGTCTGCTGAAAGGCAGCGATCCTGAACTCAGCAGAGAGGTCATAATTATCGGAGCTCACCTGGATCATATGGGCCGCTGTTATGAAATAATCCCCGGAGCTAACGACAATGCCTCGGCGGTTGCCGTAATGATGGGTGTTGCAAAGGCTCTGACTGAGAACAATATTCAATTGAAGCGCTCTGTTCTGTTCCTGGCATTTGGAGCTGAGGAGCAGGGTATTGTCGGGTCAAAGCACTATCTCGAGAACCCCGTCTTTCCTCTCAATAAAAGCATATTGCTGAATATGGATGGTGTTGGCATAGGTCATTCAATAGGAGCCAATGCAGGCAGGAATTATCCTGAGCTATGGGCCTTTGTTGAGGAGGCCAATGAAAAATACATACACCGCCCCCTGAGCACCAATTTCTTCTCCAACCTCGGACGTCCGAGACTAGATGCCGCCAGGTTCATGACAGCCGGGGTTCCAAGCCTCAGCTTTTCAACATCCGGCTCGCAGAACTATTACCATGTACCGGGTGACAATCTCGACATTATCAAACCGGAGATCATGGAGGATATGGCAAAACTGTTGTTTCTTACCGTGGTCAATATGGGCAACCATGAAGGTGGCCTGGTGAAATGATTTAGACCACTGCATTCCTCCCGGGTGATGAAATTAACCCCAACCCCTTCTCGGATTAGATTAGCCATGTTGAACTCCATGTCGGAGAGCCCGCCCTGCACCAACGTGGCATTGACTTCCAATAGCCCCGGTCCATCCTGGGATAAACGGCATCAATAAGAATGTCAATCCCCCGCCGGAGGTCAAAATGGTGTTAACACAACCGGAAGTAAAAAAAACAGCTGATCGTTGCAGCGTTTTGAAGGTTTCATACGTAATAGTAGTGTATTAAACCTGATATTAACTATAAACAGATAATTGTATGAAGCAGAAATTTATAATTTTTATCGCTGGTCTGGCAGCAGTCAGCCTTGCAGCATCATGCTCCAAGAATGACAACAGCGAGCCTGACCTCACACCAAAAAACATTACTCTTACTGCTGCGGCACCCCAGGCCATTCAGAGCAGCAACGATTTCGGGATAGAGCTTTTTAAAAAGGTGGCCGAAACAGAAAACAAGAACCTTATGCTGTCGCCCCTGAGCGCAAGCACAGCCCTCACAATGCTGCTTAACGGCTGCGGCGGTGATACTTACACCCAATTGCAGGGCACACTTAATTATCCTGCAGGCATGACGATCGGTGATATCAATGAAGCTTACAAGAGCCTTGTTGATCAGTTGCTGAAAGCTGATCCGAAAGTAAAACTTGCCCTGGCAAACGCAATTTTCTATCGTAACGGTTTTGTAGTTAAACCGCCATTTCTTGCCACCATGAGCAATGACTACAAGGCCACGGTCGACGGACTTGACTTTGCGGCCCCGTCAGCGCTTACAACTATAAACAAATGGGCAAACGACAATACGGCCGGCAAGATCCCCAAGGTTCTTGATGAAATTTCCGACGATGCGGTAATGTTCATTATGAATGCCCTTTACTTCAACGGCGACTGGAGCTACCAGTTCGACAAAAAGGAAACACAGAACCGTCCATTCTATCCTGACGGTGGGTCAACGGTCAATGTCAGCACGATGAAAAGCCAAGTGGGGACTAGGGTCTTTTACGGCGGGAATTACCAGGTAGTGGAAATGCCATACGGTCGCACCAATTTCACAATGGTGGTGGTTGTTCCCACAACAACGCTCGAATCATTTTACGGATCACTGACACCTCAGTTATGGAATGAGATAACTGCAGGATTAGACTCGAAGGATGAGTTCGGAAAACTTATCGTCTACATGCCTAAGTTCAAATACTCGTACGAGAAGTTCCTGAATGATCAGTTAAAGAGCATGGGAATGATAGACGCCTTTATAGACGGTCAGGCAAACCTCTCGGGAATCTCCGACCAGCAGATCTTTGTGGACTTCGTGAAGCAGAACACATTCGTGGAGGTGGATGAGGAGGGAACCGAAGCTGCAGCGGTAACAACAATAGGCATCAGTGTTACCAGTATGCCTGCAGAGCCACCTCAGTTCGTGATCGATAAATCCTTCGTTTTTGCGATCCGCGAACGCACTACCAATACTCTTCTGTTCATAGGACAGGTATTGAATCCGCAGCAATAGAGCTCGTAGCTCATGGCTCGTAGCTCATGGCTCGTAGCTCATAGCAAAAAAGAGAAAAGTCACAAGATAAAAGTTACAGATTACCGAATACCGATTACATAAAAACCAAAAACCTATTAAAGGATATGAAAAATTTAATTAAAGCATCAATCACCCTGCTCGTCCTGGCAGCTTCACTGACAGGCTGCATGGACAAGACAGTTGAACGGATAACATACACGGCAAATGTGCCTGTCTATATGTCGTTCGCCGAATTCAGGACAAGCTTTGAAAAGAGCGATCCCATTGAGATTACCCAGCCCGGGAAGATCTATTTCAAGGATGATTACCTGTTTGTCAACGAGGTAGGCAAAGGGATACACGTTATTGACAATTCCAATCCGGCAAATCCTGAGAAGATAGCGTTTTATGAGATAATGGGGAATGTTGACATAGCTATAAAGGGAAACATCCTTTTTGCCGACAGCTTTATCGATCTTGTCGCGATCGATATTACCGATATCGACAACCCGGTTGAGGTGGGCAGACTGCAGAATATATTTCCCGAAGTTGTTCCTGAGGGAGACAGGTGGTATCCTTATGCCATGGTTGAGAAGTCAAAGGGCGTTATTATCGACTGGGAGGTGAAACAGATAACCGAGGAGCGTGAGCCTGGCAGCAGCTGGGGCGGCTGGATATTCAGGGGCGAATTCATGTTTGCTGCAATGTCAGACAAGGCAGGAGGAAACTGGTCAGCCGGCGCCGGAACAGGAGGCTCTATGGCCAGGTTCATGCTGAATAATGATTTCCTTTATCTGATCGCGCATCCCTGGATGCTTAAGAGTGTCGACATCGAAAAAGCTGATAAAATGAGCGTTATCGACAGCGTTAACGTTCCCCGTACCATGGAGACACTTTTCAAACTCGAAGATAAGCTTTTCATAGGCACAACAACCGGAATGCTCATTTATGATATTTCCAATGCTTCGCAACCCAGGCAGATCTCCAAGTATGATCACATAACCGCATGCGATCCGGTGGTTGCCGACGGCGACTACGCCTATGTGACACTTCGTACCGGGAACATGTGTGCCAACGGTCAGAACCTGCTCGAGGTTATTGACATTTCTTCGATAACCAATCCTTACCTGGTGAAATCATATCCCATGTTCAATCCTCATGGATTGGGTATTGACGGCGACCTCCTCTTTATCTGCGACGGCAATGCAGGACTGAAGATATATGACAAGTCCGATCCGCTTAACATAATTAACAATAAACTGGCGCATTATCCCGATTTCTTTGCCTTCGATGTAATACCAATGAACGGTATACTGATGCTTATCGGGGAAAAGGGAATTTACCAGTACAATTACTCCGATCCCCTGAATATTTTTCAGATAAGTCAAATAGCCATTGTTGATGAGGGGAAGTAAAATATTGATCCCGGGAAGAATCGCTTTCGTTATACTCCTGGCAACACTGTCTTTGGCTTCTTTTGGTCAAAAGCGGGAGCTTAAAACGGTTCTGCTTAACGATGGTTCGCGGATAACGGGTACCATTGTGGCTGACTCGTCAGGTTATCTTAAATTGAGAATAAGGACTCCGCAGGTAATTACCCTCGACAAGTCGGATGTGTCCCTTACAACACAGGCACGGAAATCAGATCTGCCATTATCGGATATGCATGGCTATTCATTCAGGCTCTCGGCATCGGTTCTTGCCGGCCGAACAGCTGACGGGAAAACAGGTAGTCTGAGCTTCCACCTTTCAAACGGTTACCGTTTCAGGAACGGATTGAGCATTGGAGCAGGGACCGGACTGGAAGAGCTGGATTTTGTATTACTTCCTTTATATGCCGACGTGAGATACCAGCCCTTAAAAAGCCATGTATCACCATATGCCTGGATCAAGAGCGGTTATGGATTCCCGGTTGAAGACAAAGGCGGAGAACAGTCATATTACTACGGTACCTATCCCGAATCCAGGGGAGGATTTATGTTCAATGCGGGGACAGGTATCGCAATCTATTCGTGGCAGCAGACGGCTTTCAATATAGGTATAGGTTACAGGTACCAGAAGATAAGCTATATATATGAGAATCCCTGGGTTCAGGGAACAAACAATGAGATAGTTACCTATTTTAACCGGATAGAAGTGCAGTTCGGATTTCTTTTCAGGTAATAAAGAATTATGAATGAATCAGTCATAAAACCATCCAAATTAAGTTATTTTGATACAGCTTAATCTGGATGCGTGGAATGAGCAGGAGAAAAGAAGATGAACAGACATTG
>CAYRQY010000113.1:0-7898 GCA_964426435.1 uncultured Rikenellaceae bacterium
CTTAACCAAGTTTGAAGGGCTCACCGACTGGAGACTACACCTGACAATCCTCTCCGTGATAACAATCCTGCTTTATGTCTGGCTTAGATGACCTTACTGCAATTTGCAGCCCGTGACTGACCATGAGATATCTAAGACAGTCTCAGGCTGTTATTTGACCTCATAACTTGTCTTTGCACATAAAGGAATTCCCCCTTCTGTTATACCTTCAACCACGATTTCAATTGTTGCCTTTTTGTCAGCATTGAAATATGAGACTGACGTAACACTATCGCTTCCCAAATAAATGTCGGGCTCCCAGTGAATTGTAGCACGATGGTCCGGTCTGAATACCTCTTTGCCCGGATCAGTGTAATCCGGTGAATAAAAAATTCTGGGTTCATCATATCCCCTTAAAAAAACTGCTTTTAAACCGGGATCCAGCTCACTTAATCCTCTTGAAGATCCTACCCGGGTGAACAGGCAGACTGCTCCGCCAGCTCCCCGCATACCCAGGAGAGGAGTAGGATCGAGAATATCAATCCTTTCAAACATATAAACTGGTTGCGCCATGAGGAACTCGATCAGGTCAGAATTTATTTCCACACCGTCAAGATAAATGAGTGCAGGAACAGGCGGATATGACTTAATATTAAATATCCTGGATCCGTTAACTCTGATTCCGGATATCCTTCCGGATATAAAGCTCAAAATATTATCTCCTGAATTTTGCATTGCAGGAGTAATAATGATCTCTTTATCGGGTGTCCCATAAGGTTTCCTGATTAATCCCACGTGACTTTCCTGAGGGGAAACAGTTCTTTCGGCTGTTATAAATACTTCTCCCAGCTCAAGGGTATCACTTAAGGTATATTTCTTATTCTCTGAGATCCTGAAAGAAACCTCATCTTTCAGAAATGTATATTCCTGAAAGGTAACTTCCGCAGGTGGTATGCTGAACGTTTCACCTTTAGCATCTGCCGGTTCGTAAACAGCAGAATCTATAGTTAGTACCCCAGTTACCCTGTTCCTCCTGTCGTTTGCAGATAACAGGAGCTTGTTCCTCCCGATAAGATTAAGTCCATCAAAGCTGAAATAGCCGGAAGAATCAGTCAAACAGTTAAATATCTGCGAATCATACGGCCCAAAAACTCCCAAATTAACGTTTGTCCTGTTTAACGGTCTGGTCCCGATCCGCCTCTTAACATTTCCCGATACAGTGAAGCCGATTTCATGTTTAAATTGAGGTATGGAGTCATATTTCCAGATAAAATCACGCCAGCCGTGAGTAAGTAAAAGCAAATCCAGCTCCTCAAACCGGTCAGGATTGTTTATGTCGAAATAGGATGACGGTTCCTCAATTGGTCCCCTGATATCTGACTCAAGGAGGAACCAGGAAGCTATTGAGGCAGGCACACCGGATTTTTTGTCAGTATATCGGGTCTCGGCAGCGGACAAGGAAAAAACACCTGAATCTATGGATGCTGAATCGCCGGAAAATGAGATACCAACATGCACCTTTTCACGTGGTTTGTATTCATTTTTGTCAGTTGAAAGATTTACCCCGATGTTATCATTCTTCTGCAGGAACATAAGTCTTTCACAAAGCGGCTTACCTTTGTCATCTGACAAAGTAACCCGTAAAATTCCATCGGGGAATCCCTCGAGAGGCAGTATGATATTACAGAACGGAGAAGGAATATTGATCTCCGCTACTCTGGTAACCAGGTTACGGGAAGAAATGATCAGGTTATGATTATTACCCGAAACCCTTGCATATGTTTTGCTATTGGTTCTGATTGTCACGAAAAGAAGCTTTTCGGGAGTAATATACCCGCTTATTGTGAAACCTTCAGGAAAGGCTTCAGGAAGAAAGGCCCTGGTTTCAGATCCTGAAGGGCTTTTTATTACGGCGTAATAAGTCTTTCCCGGATCAGGTCTCATTAAAAAAATTCCCATTCCGCGATGAGTGCTGGAGAAAGAAGTAATACTGTCTCCCGAAGAAGAATAGATTACTCCTGTGGCATCACAACCTTTGCCATATTCATCTCTACACCTGAATGCTACCCTGGATAACACATTTTCTGTCAGTGAACCACCCTCCGGGAAGAATGCGATACGTTGCTTACTTCCCCGCGATATTGTATCACCCGATAATCCGGGCTCAGCTGTAAAGGGATTGATTATTGTAATCTGTTTCCTGAAGAAGAACTGGTTACCGAAGTTACGCAAATGATTCGTATAAGCCCTGATTATGTATTTACCCGAAGCAGAATAGTCGTCAATACGGAAATCGCCGTTGCCGGTTCCGTTTTCAATTCTGATAGTCCTCTCCTGAATGATTTTATTATCCGGATTGATCAGTTCAACATGCAGATTATTTGTATTTGCCGAAAGCCTGTTTGTGGCAGGATCGATCACATACGCCTTGAACCAGATATCATCTCCGGTGGTATAATAAGCACGGTCGATGTGGAGGTATACCTTCTCAGCAACCTGGTCAGAAGTGGTTATGTCAGGGGTATGATTGGTGAGTTTCAGAAATAGCAGGAATATCGGGATGATCATGATTATAATTATAATACCTCTGCTGTCCTATTGCCAGTTTGGAGATGTTCCTTACCAAATTTATGAAATTTATTGATAAGGTTCAGTAAGGTAACAACTATCCTCTGATCACCGGAATCATTATTAAAGTACTATATGGGTTTTATATACGTTTACAGATCATTACACTGAGGCAGATAATGGAGAGGAAGCGGATAATAATACTTGTGGCCATAGCAGCTTTTATTGTTGTCCCGGGTCTCTTTTTTCTTTCAGTTTACAGCGGCGCTTATGGTCATCTTCAGGCCAGGAAGGAACTTCTTAACTATAAGAATGCAACAGCTTCAAGAGTTCTCTCTTCTGAAGGGTCACTTATCGGGAAATTCTTTTCCGAGAACCGGACAAACATCACATATGAACAGATCCCCTCTTATGTTATTGATGCACTTATAGCAACTGAAGATGTCCGTTTCTACCAGCATTCCGGAATCGATATGAAAAGCCTCGCAAGGGTACTCGTGAAGTCTCTTTTCCTGCGTGACAGAGGTTCAGGGGGAGGAAGCACCATCACCCAGCAGCTTGCAAAGAACATGTTCGGGAGAAAAGCATCCGGTCTGTTTTCGATGCCTGTAAATAAAACAAAGGAGATAATACTTGCCCGGCGCCTCGAGAGGGCATTCAGCAAGGAGGAGATCCTGACTCTCTACCTCAACACAGTCTCTTTCGGTGAAAATATCTACGGGATTGAACCGGCAGCAGCCAGGTACTTCAATAAGAATGTCGGAGAGCTTGATATTGAGGAAGCTGCCGTTCTTGTCGGCATGCTTAAGGCTACCACACTTTACAGTCCCCGGTTCAATCCCGCAAATGCATTGAGCAGGAGGAACGTGGTGCTTGGACAGATGGAGAAGTACAAATACCTCGGGCCCCTGGAAGCTGACTCACTTCGGAAACTCCCGCTTAAAACCGATTACACCAACATAGAATCAGCGGGTCCGGCCGACTATTTTCTTGTGCAGGTAAAGAATGAGGCAAGAAAAATCCTGTCAGAAATTTCATCGGTCACGGGTGAAGAGTGGGATCTTGAAACTGACGGGCTTATTGTAACCACAACACTGAATCTCAGTCTTCAGAAATATGCAAGCAAATCATTTCGCGATCATCTGCCTGTGATGCAGAAAAGGTTATCGGATCAGTATCGTACTCCTTCAGGCAGCAGAACCCTTTCGGAGATAACTGAAAGGATAATCAGGGAGAGGAGACTATCTGCCAGGGCTGATGAAAAAAGGCTCCGGACTCTCTTCGGCTGGACCGGTACACGTACAGATTCCCTGTCGGTGAGGGACAGCATCAGGCATGCACTCACAATGCTTCATGCAGGACTGCTGGCCATGGATCCTGAGACAGGGGCTGTTCTGGCATGGGTCGGAGGAATAGATTTCAGAACACAGCCATACGATCAGATTCTTGCCCGCAGGCAGCTCGCCTCGGTTTTCAAGCCGGTCCTTTATGCTGCAGCGCTCGAGGAGGGGATGGAACCGTGCCGCTACCTCGATAACGATTCAATCGTTCTGTCGGGATTTGACGACTGGAGCCCTGAGAATTTCGATCACTCCTATGGGGGAAAATACTCCCTTGCTGGTGCGCTGTCAAAGTCGATGAATGTCCCGACCTTCAGCCTGTTCCTCGATATTGGTTTTGAAAAGGTCGATACCTTATGGAAGAAAATGGGGTTCTCCTTTCCACTGGATAATACCCCGGCTCTTGCGCTTGGTACGGCTGAAGCCAGTATCAGGGAGATAGCGGTCGCCTATTCTTCATTTGCCAACGGGGGATATCTGATCTCTCCCTTCTGTATTAAATCTATTACAACCTCAGAAGGTGAGCTTCTTTATGAAAATGGTTTTCCTCAATCCGAAAACAACATTTTATCTGAGCGATCTGCCCTTCTGATGAATGCCATTCTTCAGAAGGCCATCAGGGAAGGCACCGGGGTCTCCCTGAACTCGGTTTACGGAGTTACTGTTCCCCTGGCAGGGAAAACGGGGACTTCACAGAACTATGCCGATGCCTGGTTTGCTGCATACAATCCTGGGATGACCATTGTATCCCGCGTCGGAGCTTCGTCACCTCTGATCCATTTCAACAGCGGGGCATACGGTTCGGGAAGCGCCCTCGCACTGCCCTTAGTCGCACTGACTTTGAAACAGGCTCAGTCAGACCCGGCAATAATCAGCAGGCATATTTCACCCTTTCCCGAACTGCCTCCCGAGCTTAGCGGAGCACTCGACTGCCCCGACTTCAGGGAAGAGAACCTGTTCGACAGGATAATGGACGTCATACGAAGGGACAGGAGAGTGGAGAGAGACCGAGCCGAAAGGGAAGAGCAGAGGATCAGGAACATCATCCAGAGAATACTGAGGCGACGAAATTAGGAACCCCTGAACCATGAACGCCAAAACCTTATCCCATATCAGATGAAAGACATGGACCAGAAATTTTTCAGCAGCAGGGAATCCTTCCGCAAATGGCTTAAGGAGAACCACAACACAAGCCCTGGTATCTGGATGATATATTATAAGAAGCACGTCGCCATTGATTCAGTGAGTTACAGGGAGGCCCTTGAGGAGGCACTCTGTTTCGGCTGGATCGACAGCATTATAAAGAAGATTGACAATGACCGGTATGCGCGAAAATTCACACCACGGTCTAACACCTCAAACTGGTCGGAGATTAACAGGAAACTTTTCAGTGAGCTTGTAAATAAAGGGCTTATGACTGAGGCGGGGCTTAAGAAGTATGGAATAAGCGGAGCCGGCAGCGACGAAACCCGGACGGCTGCCCCGTTAAAGTTAAGAAAAAGCAAAAACCTGGGTGTTCCGGACTATATCCTGAAGGAATTTGCAGAAAATGAACCGGCACTGAAAAACTTCAATGCCCTTGCTTTATCCCACAAACGAAACTACGTTCTCTGGATAACAACTGCCAAAAGGGAAGAAACGATCAAAAACAGAATTGCGGAATCAATAAGATTGCTAAGGGACAATAAGAAACTTGGACTTAAATAATCCTAAGATCATGCATGCTGGCTGATATAAGCCGTAGCGGGATTTTCGTATAAACTCCCTGTTTTATAAATACTTTTTGAATTTTTCCCCCACCTTGAAATATGTATAAAGGCCTGCATCCTGTCCCGCAGCCCGGACTGTGTCCCCGTTGACCTCGAAGGTGCTGTGCTCGCCGGCCACCTGCGAGAAATAGACTGCAAAACTATTTCCCTCCTCATCCTTCATCAGCACGAGGGCAAGGTTCTTGTGAATGTCCGATTTAAGAGACCTGCTGCACAGCGGACAGTAGAAATCCACAAGTTCTCCCTGCTTATAATCAAATGACGGATGCTTCACACTTGAATAGTTACCTATCTGCGGACTCAATAATATCAGCCCGTTCTCCTTATTGTCATTTTTTACCTTGAAGATAATATTATCTCCCACACGCAGATGCCCCTTGCACTTCGGACATAAAAAATCATTCATTCTTTTCAGGTGTTAATTTGACATGTAAAATTCCATACTAAAGTTACGAAATCCCCATCTATAAATCACTCTGATCACGTGGTTTTTTACCGGTTTACCGGAGAAGGAAGTATTTTATGCTCCGGTCAATACCAAACGTTTATCTTTTGCCTCTGATCGGAACTGTAATGCCCAGGAAGGGTATCGCGATGAATTCATTAATATCAGCACCAAGCGGTATCCAGAGGCTGTAGTCGATTCCGACATTACGCACCATACTGCGTCCACCTCCTGAGATTATGACAAGAGTCTCCCCGTCCATTGTTATTATATAGTTTTCAGTGATAAGATAACTCCGGGGACCTGTTCTGGCCATCCCGCTGAAATTTATGACAGGCACTTTGAGCCACTCATCATCAGCAAAGCCGTAAGCCAGTCCGAGACTGATATTTCTTTCACGCGATCCAAACGTTGTTGTGCCGTAAAGAAGTCCGAACAAACCAGTGTCTTCGCCGATTAATGTTGCCAGCAGGGCCCCGGTGCCAATGTTAAATTTGTTCTCAACCACGGGTATTGAGAATTTGGGGACGATCCAGAGAGGCGTGGCTGTTCCGGCGAAAAGGAACAGTGGTACCATACCGGCGCCAATCGAGAAATTCTTTGTTAGTCCGAACGAAAACTGGTTATATAATATCCAGATATTCTGATAATATGCTGAACCTTTCTCGAGGCCATAGCCGTTGGGCGCCCAGAAATATCGTGACGACTGAGGATTAGGCAGCCATAATTCCCTGCCAACCATTTTGATTTCTCCCAGTTTGGTCCTTGATGAAATACTGGCCTTTTGGATAGTGACCTCCCCATATACCTCTGTCTTCAGTACTATAACCAGCTGATCTTCAGAAACTATAGTTCCAACGAATGTGTTTCCATCCTTTGTCTCTATCCTGAAAGTGGCGGTTGAATCAGTCAGATCCTGTCCGGTGGAGACCAGACATTGCAGAGAAGCCAGTACAAGAAGAATGAGAAAGCTCTGCTTTTTCATAAGGTTTGGTATTTATTTATATGCAAGTTAATCCATTAGTAACAGAAAGTCAAAAAAAAATCCGCTCTGTCAGCAAGTTGATTTATTTCCTATATTTAAGAACGTTAATAAACAAGTTTTCAGTTAACCAGTCCGATCAACCCTGATACAAAAACAGACTGCTTATTAAGCAGATTATCCGCCGTTGCATATAAATGATTTTCAAAAATAGGGAGGTAATCCATGAACTTATTCAAAGACTTAATTACACCAAAAAAAACCTTATTAATTCTGGTGTCACTGGCATGCATTGCTGCTTTGCTTACCACTTGCAAAACCGATGAGTATCCCAAGAAAACCAGGCCCCTGGGATCGGGCAAAGTCAGGTGGGCAGAATCGCAGACTCCTGACGGCTGGACAATGGTAACAAATGAAGGCGGCGCCACCCTGGGATATTCAAAGAATTCCGGGCTTCATCTCCTCCAGGTAGACGGTTATGCTTTCAAGGATCTCAACAGGAACAATATGCTGGACAAGTTTGAAGACTGGCGTGTTGACCCCGACGCAAGGGCGGCAGCCATCGTTGCCGAGTTTACGGTCGAGCAGATGATGGGTATGAAGATGAACCCCTTCGGCCTGGGGAGTGTAAACGCCGATGCACTGGATGAAGCAATAAAAAATGCACTGAACCATGGTTACAGGCAGCTGCGGGCGCCCGGTTCCAACACATCCGGGAGAGTCAAGGGTTCATGGAATAATATGGTGCAGGAATACATCGAGAAACTTGATAACATCACCTGCATTCCCGCTGTGTGGATAGCTGATCCAAGATC
>CAYRQY010000114.1:0-7892 GCA_964426435.1 uncultured Rikenellaceae bacterium
CTCCAAACATCATAACTATCATATTTCTTTCAACAATTTGGCACTTTTAATTGTTTAGCTTTGCAATGTTAACAGATTAACACTGAAAAAAAAATGAAAAAGATCCTGATTTTAGGTGCCGGTACGGGAGGTACAATTATGTCGAACAAGTTGCGTAAGGAGCTTCCAAGGGATGAATGGAAGATAACTGTTGTTGACCAGAACAAGATTCATTACTACCAGCCGGGATTCCTTTTTGTTCCATTTGGTTATTACAAGAGGGAGGATGTCATAAAACCGAAACAGAACTTTCTCCCTATAGGCGTAGATTCTGTATATCAGCAGATTGACCATATAGAACCCGAACAGAACAAGGTTTTCCTGGCAAACGGGGAGGTTCTGGGATATGACATCCTTATCATAGCAACGGGGACCAGGATCATTCCTGAAGAGACTCCCGGTTTGAAGGGTGAGCTCTGGTACAAGAACATTTTTGACTTCTACACCATCGAGGGAGCAGAGGCCCTTAACAGGTTCTTTAAGACATGGGAAGGAGGACACCTTGTTGTCAACATAGCCGACAATCCCATCAAGTGCCCGGTAGCCCCCCTTGAATTTTCCTTTTTCGCGGATGCTTTCTTCACCGAAAGGGGCATGCGCGATAAAGTGAAGATAAGTTACGTAACTCCTCTTTCAGGTGCCTTCACGAAACCCAGGTCGTCAAAACTTCTCGGTACCCTTCTGGAAAACAAGAACATTGAGATGGTAACCGATTTCTTCCTCTCGGAGGTGGATAACAAGCAGAAGGTAATAAGGGACTTCGGCGGACGTGAAGTGCCGTTTGACTGCCTTGTCACAATACCGCTTCACAGCGGGGATGAGGCAATAATAAAAAGCGGACTCGGAGACGAGTTCGGTTTTGTAAAGGCCGACAAGCATACTCTCCAGTCAACTCTGTTCGAAAACATATTTGCGATAGGTGATGCCGGTAATTTCCCGACATCAAAAGCCGGTTCTGTAGTCCATTTCCAGGCAGAAATACTTACAGAGAACCTGTTGTGCCTGATAGAAAACCGGCCCTTTACCGGTAAGTTTGACGGCCATTCGAACTGCTATATCGAAACAGGTCACGGTATGGGAGCACTGATCGACTTCAATTATGATACCGAACCCCTGCCAGGTTATTTTCCATTCCCCGGAATCGGTCCGTTCAGCCTTCTGAAGGAGAGCAGGCTCAATCATTACGGGAAGCTTATCTTCAGGTGGATCTACTGGCATATCCTTCTTAAGGGGAAAGATATGCCCATCGATACACATATGACAATGGCGGGTAAGAAAACAGACTAAACATCAGACTATGAAAAGTCCCGACAATTCGCTGCAGCTGCAGATAGACGAGATCAACAGGAAGCTTGACCTTATTCTTGATGAAGCCCTGGTCCAGCGCCAGAACAGGGAATCGGTAAATGATTTCCTCGACGACGCCGCCATCATTGGTAAAGATATGTTCCACCAGATGGTTGTACAACTCGATAAAGCCGGCATCGAACTCGACGGTGATGCTCTCAGGTGCTTAATCCTCAGGCTGGTAAGAAACGTAAGCAGTCTCGGCATGGTGCTGCAGACCCTCGAAAGCCTCACTGATCTGGCAAAGGACCTGACTCCGGTTGTGAAGCAGATCGGTCTCGATGGTATCAAGATGTTCAACGAAATAGAGCAAAAGGGATACTTCGACCTGATAAGACAAATTACAGTGACACTCGACACCCTAATGACCAGGTACAGCAGGGAAGATATTCAGAAGCTATCGGAGAATCTTATACCGGTTGCAGATACCCTGATGAACATTGCCGATCCCCGTTTGTTATCAAAAGTAAATGCAGCAACTACAGCGCTAAGGGATATCAACCCGGAGGAAATAGAGGAGTATTCGCTCTGGAAACTGATATGGCAGATGAGAAAACCTGAGGTCAAGAAAAGCATTGGTTTCGTGATGGCATTTTTAAACAATATTTCAGGAACAGTAAAAAAGAATTAGAACCTTATTATGAATTAAACATTAAATTTTAAGTATATGGCTCAGAAAAATTATGCAGGAAAAACAGTCGATGTTAACGAGGAGGGTTATTTTACCGATCCCTCTCAATGGACAAAAGAGATAGCGGTTGAAATAGCCGGTGAAGAAGGTATTGAGCTGACCGAAAAACATTTTGCGATAATTGAATTCCTCCGCACGAGGCATCTGAATGGTGATGCTCTTTCGATAAGGAGCATAAATCATTCAGGGATCATCGATGTAAAGACCTTCTACCAGCTCTTTCCGGGTGCACCACTAAAGAAGGCTACAAAAATTGCAGGAATTCCAAAACCGGCCAGTTGTGTTTAACAAATAAGAAAAATCTATATGGCAGCAGAACAGAAATTTCCGGTCAAAAAGGTAAATATCATTTGTGCTAAAGGTGCAATTGAGGATGTTTACGCGACGCTTATTCTTGGTAACGGAGCTGTAATGGAAGGTATTGAGGCAAATATCTTCTTCACTTTCTTCGGCCTTGATGCAATAGTAAAATCGCGGATGGACAAGCTTCATACCGCCGTTGTAGGCAACCCGGCATTACGCCTTCCCGGCGGGATGAGGATGCCCACACTGCTCGGGGTAATACCAGGCATGGAGGCTTTCACATCGTGGATGATGAAGAGTGAGATGGACAAGCTCGACATTCCTCCGGTGAGTGAATTCCTCGATCTCATTACGGCAGGGGGAGGCAAAATATATGCCTGCAAGCTTGCCATGGATATGTTCAAATTCAAAAAGGAGGACCTGAGCGAGCACGTGATCGATATCCTGACTGTAGGTGAGTTTTACGAACTGGCAGGCGGGGAAGGATCACATATAATATTCACCTGATGGTATGGGCGTTGCATGCAACGCCCCTCACTATTGTTCCGGTCAGAAGACCAGTAATTTGAAGCCCAGCACGTTCACAAGCTTCTGCCCCGGGCAAAAGATGCTGTAGGCTACGGGCCACACCCTGGAAAGATGATTATCCTGCTGGTCCCTGATGAGCACCACCAGCTCATCCAGGGCTGGATTACTGTTTGAGGGTGTGTATTTGTATCCCATTGTTTCGATAAGCACCGCGAGATCATTGTATTTACCGAGATTCTGGGTCATTGTATCAAGCTTCTTTTCCAAAGATTTAACTGTTCCCGGTTTAAGGGGTCTGAAGAACCAGAGTTGGTAGAGAAATTCCTTTGCTTTTTTCCTGAACTCATGGAGATTTTCAGGTCTCGGTCTGTTTCTTGCTGTCAGGTAGCTATGACCAACTTTAATATAAGTCTGTTCGAGTTCTCTGATGAGTTCAGTGGGATCGAGATTGTTAATGCTGAGGAATCTTATTCTGTAACCCGATTTGCTTAGAAGCTCACAGATCTTTTCTGACTGTTCCTTTATCTCATCAGCGACCACTTCGGCGGGACCCTGGTTGGCCAGCAATGCCTTGAGTGGCCCAAAGTCCTTCAGGGCAGCAAAGAGAGTCGGGTGTTCCTTCCTGAGACTCTTCAGCACCTTGCGGTGAACAGACGTTTCACGCCATGAACCCATAAGCCTTCCCACTTCTCTGAGTGCCTGATATTCCCTTTTATATGATTCTTCATCAAGTTGTGGCCTTATAAGCTGAAGCACTGCCCTCGATTCTTTCATAAGAACCCTGATATCATGTACGGCCTTATCGTCCGGAACAGCGCTCCTCCTCAGCAGCAGCTGTGCTTCCCTGATATAATCAGCAAGGGCAGGTTTTACCTCTTTAAGTTTTATGTAGTCAAGAAGCATGCTACTCCTTTCTTTTCACTCGATTGCTTAAAAATAAGCATAATATGAAATCTTTCAAAGAATCATTGAAAATCTGAAGGAAACACACGGGTAAAAAGTTTATCAATCCACATAAAAAGCTAAATTTGCTTTATATACGTAATAATAAGTTTATGGCAAAAGATAATAAAGGCCTCAGAATCGGTATTCTGACCGCGGGCGGCGATTGCCCGGGTATAAATGCTGCCATCCGCGGTGTCGGTAAAACTGCCATTGTGAATTATGGCATGAAAGTAATCGGTATAAGCGACGGTTTTACAGGTCTTATCACTAAAGAGTACAGGGAGCTTTCCGAAAGAGACCTTTCAGGTATACTTACCATGGGAGGTACAATCCTCGGAACCTCGAGGGAAAAGCCCTTCAAGAACAACAGCAAGAAAAAGAATGAGATCAGGAAACCGCTTCTTATCAAGGAGCATTATGAACAGATGAATCTCGACTGCCTTGTCTGCATCGGCGGCAACGGCACACTTAAGACAGCTTATCTCCTTTCAAAAGAAGGACTTAACGTTGTGGGCATCCCCAAAACTATTGATAATGATGTTTGGGGAACAGACATCACCTTCGGTTTCGACTCAGCGGTGAACATAGCAACCGAAGCTATAGACAGGCTCCACTCCACGGCCAACTCCCACAAAAGGATTATGCTTATTGAGATAATGGGGCACAATGCCGGCTGGCTGGCCCTCTATTCGGGAATAGCAGGAGGAGGAGATGTTATTCTGATCCCGGAAATACCCTATGATGAGGATAAGGTTACCGGGTATCTGCTGAACAGGGTCAAAGAGAACAAACCATATTCAATTGTTGTTGTAGCTGAAGGCATTAAAATACCGGGCAAAGAGAGATCTCCGGCACAATACCTGAGCAGGAGAATATTTGAACTTACAGGGCTGGAGACCAGGGAAACTGTTCTGGGATACATACAGAGAGGCGGGAGCCCCTCCCCCATGGACCGTGTCCTTGCCACAAGGTACGGGACTCATGCGGCTGAAATGATAGCCAAAAGAAACTTTGGAAAAATGGTAGCCCTGAAGAACAACGAGATAAAAACCATTCCCCTCGAAGAAGTGGCAGGGAAACTGAAACTCGTTGATCCGGAGAGTCCCCTGGTGATGAAGGCAAGGAATATGGGCACAAGTTTCGGGAATTAGGTATACTGTTCAAAATAAGTAGAGCTTATTGAAATATTAACTGCTCAAGTATGAAAAGACTGATTTTTGTAAGGCATGGAAGGGCTGAGGAACCTTCTCCTCAGTTCACCGACGTCGAAAGAACCCTGACAACAAAGGGGAAGGTCGTGTCGCAGCAGATGGCTGTAAGACTGAAGAATAAAGAGATTATACCCGACGCATACATAAGCAGTCATGCATTTCGTGCAATCGAGACTGCAATTATATTTGCAAAGGAATTTGAGTTTAATCCCGACAATATACTCATCAGAAAACAGCTTTACTTCAATATTAATCTCAACAGCCTTAATGAAATCCTCTCAGAGATAAGCGATGAAATGGACACTGTAATCTTGTTCGGGCACAATCCCTCGTTCACTGAGTTACCCGACAGACTCTGCCGGACCGGATGCGATTTCCTTCCAAAAAGCGGTATAGTCAGCCTGATCTTCAAGACCGGTTCGTGGAAAGAAGTGATTCGCGAGAAAGGAAAACAGGAATTATACATGAGACCTGAAAAACAAGTATGAATAAAACATTCATACCGAAAGAGATCAGCTGGCTCGCATTTAACGAGCGGGTCCTGCAGGAGGCTGAGAACAGGGAAGTTCCGCTTATTGAAAGACTTAAGTTCCTGGGAATTTATTCAAATAACCTGGATGAATTCTTCAGGGTAAGGGTTGCCACCCTGAGAAGATTGTCGCAGTTCGGGGCAAAATCGAAGAATATACTTGGCTACAGCCCCAAGGCAACACTCAAGAAGATCCAGGAAATAGTACTCAGCCAGAATACAAAGTTCGAGAAGATATATAATGGTTTGCTTCAGGAACTGGCAAAACACAAAATCCACATAATCAACGAAACCCAGTTAAATGAGGAGCAGGCAGATCATGTCAGGAAATATTTCCATTCGGAAGTCAGGACCAGACTTATGCCGTTTCTGATAAAACCGGGAGATCAGCTTCCTAACCTCACGGACGATGCCATCTATTTTGCCATTAAGCTCGAGAAGAGCTCCACCCAGAAAGTAAAGTATGCACTCCTTGAAATACCTGCCAAAATACTTCCCAGGTTCATTTTTCTTCCTGAAAGAGATAACTGCAAGTACCTGATATTCATCGACGATATAATCAGGTTTGGTCTAAGAGAGATATTCTTTATTTTCGATTTCGATACAATTTCGGCCTATACAATCAAACTTACCAAAGATGCAGAGCTTGAGATAACCGACGACATTTCTGAAAGTTACATTGAGAAGCTTTCTCGCAGTCTTCAGCAGAGAAAGTGGGGCTCACCCGTCAGGTTCATATACGACAGGGAGATCCCGCACGATTTGCTGAAGATTATCACGAAGAAATTAAATTTCGGTCCCGACGATGTTTTCATACCGGGTGACAGGTATCATAATTTCAAGGACTTCGTCGGTTTTCCCAACCCGGGACTGAGTAAATTATACTTTGAACCACTCGTCCCGCTTCATCATAAGGATATCCCCGATGGCAAAAGCATTCTTGCGGCAATGAAGAAGAAGGATATCATGCTCTTCTTCCCGTACCATCCCTTCGACCATTTTATCGATCTCATGAGGGAAGCATCCATCGATCCTCTGGTAACCTCAATCCAGATAACCCTTTACAGGCTTGCACGTAACTCGAGCGTTATAAACGCCCTTCTTAATGCCGTCAGAAACGGCAAGAAGGTTACAACAGTTGTTGAACTACAGGCCAGGTTTGATGAGGAGGCAAATATATACTGGGGTAATAAACTCATGGAAGAGGGCGTCAAGGTCATTTACGGGGTTCCCGGTCTCAAGGTCCATTCAAAGCTTTGCCTGATAACAAGGGTTACCAATGATACTACAGAACGCTATGCCGCTATCGGGACAGGCAATTTCAACGAAAACACCGCCCGCATTTATACGGATCACCTCCTGCTGACAACAAATAAGAAAATCACCTACGAGGTGTATAAAGCCTTTAACTTCTTCAATGTCAACTACAGGAAGGATAATTATTATCACCTGATCCTGTCACCGTTTTTCCTCAGAAATAAGATCAACCAGCTTATCGACAACGAAATCAAGAATGCCCTGGCCGGAAAGAAGTCATTCATTTATCTTAAGCTCAACAACATTACCGATTCGGAGGTTATAGATAACCTTTACAAAGCCAGCCAGGCTGGTGTTACCATCAGACTCATAATAAGGGGAATGACATCGCTGGTACCCGGAATTAAGGATATCAGCGAAAATATTAAGGCGATAGGTATTGTTGACAGGTTTCTTGAGCATACACGTTTCATGATATTCTGTAACGGAGGCAACGAGGAGTGTTTTATTTCATCTGCCGACCTGATGACGAGAAATATTGATCACAGGGTTGAAGTGACCTGTCCCATATTTGACAAGAATATCAGGAACGAACTTAAACAGATATTCGAGATTCAGTGGAGCGATAATGTGAAGGCAAGAAAGATTGAGTCGACCCTTTCAAACAAATTCGTCAAGCCCGGAAAGAAGCCGGTCCACTCACAGATCGAGGTCTATCATTTCCTGAAAAAGCTGCATGAACGGACGGCTGATAAAAGCTGATCTGCCATGAACTATTTGACTATTGCAGCAGGCACCATTATTATTGCACTTTTCTCCTGGTCGTATTCAATTAAACACAGACGTTACCATGGTATCCCGAGGTTTTTTTCATTTGAAAGCATTTTCATCCTCCTGGTGCTGAATATTAAAGTGTGGTTCCACGATCCCATATCCCCTTTTCAGATCATATCGTGGATCCTGCTAACCGGGTCGGCTTATATGGGTATTACGGGTTTCATTTTGTTATGGAAAAGAGGGAAACCGCAAAATAAGAATATCG
>CAYRQY010000115.1:0-7891 GCA_964426435.1 uncultured Rikenellaceae bacterium
CTTCAGACCTGTTTATCCCTGAGCTGTTTTTACCTGCTTTTTACTATCTTCATGACAAAAAACATGACCCGATCTGTCTTTATCCTAATTCTTTGCCTGTTCACCTTTGTCACCGGCCACGGTCAGCAGGATGTATATCTCTACAGTTACTTCAAAGGCAATGGCGAAGATGGCCTTCACATTGCCTACAGCAGGGACGGGCTCAGCTTTACTGCCCTTAACAATGATATGTCGTTTCTGACTCCCGCTGTCGGAGTATCGAAGCTTATGAGGGATCCCTGCATAATTCAGACGCCCGATGGGATCTTTCATATGGTATGGACTGCAGGCTGGACGGAGAGGGGTATAGGGTATGCAAATTCAAGGGATCTTATAAACTGGAGCGACCAGAAATACATTATGGTAATGGAGAAAGAACCCGAGGCACGGAATTGCTGGGCTCCTGAGATCTTTTATGACAAACGCGGGAAACAATTCCTGATCTTCTGGTCAACAACTATCCCCGGACGCTTCCCTGAAACTGAAAAAACCGGGGACTCGGGCTACAATCACCGGAAATATTTCACAACAACAAGAGATTTTGAGACATTCTCTGAAACCCGGTTGTTCTACGACAGGGGATTCAATGTAATAGACGGCACCATTATACGGAGCAAAGGAAAATATATAATGTTCGTAAAGGACGAAACCCGGACACCTCCCGAAAAGAATATAAGGGTGACCTCATCCAGAAGCCTTTACGGGCCTTACAGTGATCCCTCCCCTCCCATTACCGGCAATTACTGGGCAGAGGGTCCATCGGCAATCAGGATAGGTAAAACCTGGTATCTCTATTTCGACAAGTACACTGAGAGGAAAATGGGAGCCCTGATTTCAAAAGATCTTATCAGGTGGGAAGATATTTCCGACTCTGTCACATTTCCTGATGGGGTCAGGCACGGAACTATATTCAGCGTTGATGAAACCATACTGGAACGACTGCTTGAACTATCAGAAAAATAGGCCCCCGGAGATTTTGGTATGAGTTTTGCATCTGAGTAAGTGAAAACGTTCTTAACACTTGATGTCATGAAAAAACTTATACTCACATCGGTTCTCGGGGTCCTCCTCACAGCATCAGCCACGCTGATGGCACAGAGGCAACCGGATGAATATCTGGGACTACCGGGAGATAATCTGAATCTGTACGCGGTAATGAAGCTGTTCCAGGAGTCGGAGACCCTGGAGACTTTTGAAAGGAGCCTGAACGACGAAAACAACAGGATCAACAACCTCGACCTCAATGGGGACAGCTACGTTGATTATTTAAAAGTTGTAAACTACGTCGACGGCAATGTTCACACAATAGTACTTCAGGCCATGCTCGACCGTAATGAGAGCCAGGATGTGGCAGTCTTCACAGTCGAAAAGTTCAGCAACGGAGCGGTACAGATACAGCTTATCGGCGATGAACTGCTGTATGGAAGAAATTATATAGTAGAGCCTATCTATGCAGAAACTCCAAATCCGGGCTACCTTGGCACGGCAAGAGGCCGCAATGTAACGTACGTAACCACAACCTATGTTGAAGTTGCCGCATGGCCGATTGTAAGGTTTATTTACCATCCGGGTTATGTAGTCTGGCGTTCAAGATGGTACTGGGGATATTACCCGTCCTACTGGAGACCCTGGAGGCCGGTCTACTGGCACTACTACTACGGTTACCACTACTACTGGCACCCCCACTACTATGTACACTTCAGACGCTGGCACGAGCCCCGTTACATAAGGTATCACGATGTATACTACACCAGGTACAGGGTCTATGCCCCGGTAGTGAATGTCAACATCAACGCCGGAAGATATAAAACAACGTACTCACGGCCTGAATCGAGAAGGGATGGTGAAGCCCTCTTCGCCAAAACCAATCCTGAGCAGTACAGGAGATCGGCAGCCGTAGCAGGAACCATAACAGAAAGAAGGCCGGTCGCTCAGTCAACTTCTGTAAGGCAATCGACAGGCACAGCAACTGACCGGAGATCAGCGTCAGGCACTTCTGCCGGACAGAACACCGCTACTGATCGCAGGGCTCCTGCAACAGTAAACAGCAGAACGAACACCGGAACATCTGCCGGTCAGGGCACGGCAACCGAGCGCAGGGAACCTGCAACAGTAAACAGCAGGACTAACACCGGTACCTCTGCCGGTCAGAGCACCGCAACCGAACGCAGAGCTCCTGCAACAGTCAACAGCAGGGCTAACACCGGCACCTCTGCCGGTCAGGGCACGGCAACCGAGCGCAGGGCTCCGGCAACTGTCAGCAGCAGGGCCAGTACAGGAACATCTGCAGGACAGAGCAGTACCGCAGCCCGCAGAGCACCTGCCGCAGTCTCGTCAGGGAGCTCCTCAGGCAGCAGGTCAGGGCAGAGCACTGTTTCAAGCAGCAGAACGACATCAAGGGCATCACAGCAGGCTGCAACATCCTCAGCCCGCAGAAGCAGTTCAGGAGCAGGAAGCACTGCCAGTCAGAATAAAAGTGAAAGTGCAAGAAGTTCGGAAAATAGCAAAAATTCACGGAGATAGAAAAGATGGCATAACCCGCTTAAAGGACCTTCAATAAGAAAAAGCACAACTCTAAACAGTCGTGCTTTTTCTTATAAAACCCCACAAGGTGACAACAACTATTATGATCAATGCTACAACGGCCATAAGAAAAATCGACCTGTAATCATCCTGACGTTTTATTGCAATGCCAATAAATGCCCATATTACAGCAAAGCCTATAAAAGGATTACGGAGACTATAAAGAACCCACCCTGTTATGAGAGCTCCTGAAATAATCATTATAATGGTCCAGACCTCCTCTGCGACACCGGGTATGTTGAAGTTGTAATTCACCAGCAGGGCAGTTGTATTGGCTATCGTGGCAATGCAGATCCATCCCAGATAGATGCCAAACGCTGCCTTGATGAGGCCTGGTGGTGTACCGGTCATTCTGGTATTTATTATTATAAGCGTGATCAGTAATCCCGTCATCACCGCCAGGGATAAGGGCAGCTTTTCGTAATGCCAGAATACTATCCAGGCTGAATTCAGGACACATGAGATCCCAAAGAGGAGACTTATCCTTGAAATCAGTTCCTGATTTGATGCTGTAAACTGGATTATGCAAAAAGCCAGCAGAAGAAGGTAGATGATCCCCCATATAGAGAAAGTAACTCCGGCAGGCACAAACAAATTCGGATACATATCCGAAAGCTCTCCGGTCGTTTTATTATTAAGAGGAAGTGCGTTCGCAAGATAGTTAATTACTATCATCACAAAAAACAGGAGAACATTTATAAATTTAATCATATAATAATTTCTTATAATATCTCTTGAAGCAAAACCTGAAATAGCACTTGTTCTTAAAACGCCGTAATAAATCCGGCACTTACTTTGCCATGTGAAGCACCCGAAAACTGATGTGTGTATTCCCCCACAACCCTCAGGTTCCTTCTCAGAATATATCCTGCGTGAATTGTAGCAGCAGTATATTCAAGGGGCTGCCAGTCGGATGTAACCCAATTGAAAAGGCCTGTCAGGTACCATCTGCTCATATCCCCCCTGGGTGAGATTATCAGCTCGGCAAATCCCCCGCTGGTTTTAACATCATCCGCATAAGAAGAGGGGAAACCCTGCATAAGCACTCTTGAGTCGGTCCTTCGGATATACTGGAAATTAAGTATGAATTTCTCATCGATATCTATTGAAATATCGGGCCCGAACATCCTTATGTCACTAGTCACCGGAGGACCAGTTCCGTCAGTGACATTTTCCCTGCCGGTATAGCCAAAGAAGCCTACTGCTACCTTATCTCCCAATGATTGTGTTACTTTCAGGAAGTAGTTTTTGTACTTGTCCCTGTCAAACAGATATCCTGTTCCCGATTCACCAATGCCTGCCCCGTTAACTATTTCACCCACCAGTGTTGTTCCGGTCGGGAAATCCTTTTCAAACAGAATCCCCCTGTCGTATTTGAGGTTGGCGGTTGAATTGCCCGGTGCAGATCCGTATATTTTGTATGGCTCGAGTGTATATCTTAACTCTCCCTTGAAAAGCGGATCGGAAACCTGGAATTGCCCGGCATACAGGTTTATACCTGTACCCAGAAAATCGTGGTACATAACGAAAGCATCCTCAACTCCGGCAATTGTGCCCCTCTCATCGAGCAGGAAGTAAAAATAATAAGAAAGCTTATCGGAAAGCTCCCCTCCTGAAAGGATCTTGAGAACGAAAGGTGCGGCAAAATCAGAGGCGCCGGCATTGTCAAAATTATACGAGACGAATCCGTCTATGCGGAATGCAAGAGGCACTTCCCTAAAGAGAGAGAGCAGGTTATCACCGGTTTCGATAAAATGCCTCGGAGACTCATACTCCTTAAGCCGGAAACCGTTACCCGCAAACTCCTCCCCGAATCCCTTGAGCCTGGGCATGGCCGGGGAGTGGCACACCTGGCAGCTGATCTGGTATTTCCGTGCAAAAGCCGGAATAGCATCCGTGTCATTTGCAGAAACCAATAAAAAGACGATCAGTAAACCGAACGTAAACCTGAGATTCAAATGATCCTTCATATCTTCCTGAATAATATTCTTAAATCTTTTTCTTCTAACTTTGAGGCACTCCACACTTCTTCACGGTAATATCCTTATCGACGTCGAGTGCTCATTCACCATCATTATATCCGATTCATCCGGAGGCACCTTGAGGAAATCCGCAACCGGTTTCACAAGGAGCTGATAGTTCAGTACAGCTTTAACGGTCATTTCACCGGGAGCAGCTTTAAAGGGAATCCTGAAAGTGAATTTTTCCACCTTTGTTTCTCTTGGGCCTATCCTGTAGTCTGTTCCAAGGCTTGCGGTGTTCCACTGCATAATTGTCATTCTTCCTTCAGGATCGAAATAGGGCATCCTGAAGATCCTGTTGCCATGAGGAATCCCATCTCTCTGAACACCTTCAAAATTGTCAATCCCGAGCGGAACGCCCATATCCTGGTATGCAAGGTAATCGCCTGAAATGGTATATTCCTCTCCTTCAAATCCCTTTTTGTCCACGGGAAGGTGATAAACATTCCCCTTCGCATCCGTTGCCTCAACGTGCAGCCATGCGATCCTGTCCTCCACCGATCCGGTCGGGAATTTATGACCTGTTTTCTGGTTGAACAGGGCTACTGTGAAAACTACCTTTTCCCCCGGTTCTGCATCCCTGATATCCGGATGAATACGTAATTCGATAGTCCCCCGAACCTTACCCGGATCGTGTGCCCCGTGAAAAAGATGCATTCTTGCATCCTCGTAAAACTTACCCATCAAGGAATACTGCATTGGTCCCTTGGGCATATGACAATCCTGGCAGCGGACATCCTCCTTTGAGTAGGGTCCTTCCATCCATTCAAGCTGTGTACTCTTAACCCATATCCCGAAAGGGTTCTTCTCGTTGTGACAGTTGCCGCAGAATTCGGTTGTCTTATAGAAATCATTTACCACAATTTTATGAGCCGGCGATTCAGTATCCGATTTCCTCGAGCTGTACTTGGTCATGCCCGGTCTTATCATATAACTGAAGTTGAATGGCGGATCGGTGGTTGCGCCCTGAACGAGATGACAGACCTCGCACGACACCGATTCATTTGCCATGCTGTTCTCTTCAGGCCGGGGCGGAGGGAGGCTGCCCCCCATGTATGCAAGGGGTGCATGACATCCGTTACAACCATCCACTGCATCCTTGAGCTCAGGTACAACGTTTGAATGAGCCACAGCCAGGTCGAAATATTCGATCTCATCCCAGTGATGAGTATAGGCCTGGGCCATCATCGACTGGCTCCACTGTTCATAGAAGTCTATATGACATTGCCGGCATTTCTTTGCGGATTCAAAATCCTTGTAAGCGTATTTCCCTTTCAGGTCCACCTGCGGTAATAGTAACCTGAACGACAGGATGCTGATAATCACCACGCTGAAAACGACTGAAAGGACTACATAACCGGCATGTACTCTTTTTTTGTTTTTCATAGGACCAGGATTTTTCAGATGTGAAAAGATAAGGAAAAAAATTTATATATGGCGCTGCATTCTTTATATGAAGTTTGATGATATTTCCGATTATTACGAGCCGCGTAGCGGCGGCCTCTTTGTAGTGTGGCGACATTTCCGATTATTACGAGCCTCGTAGAGGCGACCTGTTTGTAGTGTGACGACATTTCCGATTATTACGAGCCGCGTAGCGGCGACCTGTTTGTAGTACCGGGATGTTCCATCAGTTCCTGGGCCTCGTAGCGGCGGTCTGTTTGTAGAACCGGGATGCTCCATGAGAACCCGAGCTGCGTAGCGGCGGTCTGTTTGTAGGCACGAACATATTGGGAAAATTACGAGCCTCGTAGAGGCGACCTGTTTGTAGAATCGAGATGTTTCTATAGATCCTGAGCCGCGTAGCGGCGGCCTGTTTGTAGTGTGACGACATTTCCGATTATTACGAGCCTCGTAGAGGCGACCTGTTTGTAGGGAACATGATTCGATCTTTTTAAAGGAATCCCTGCGAAATTCAGAACCCAATAATAAATTTCGTCTGATGGTAAACTATTCACTAAATTTGTCGTTAGGACATTAACCTCCAAACCATGGACAAAAAATACAACCAGAAACTAAACATTTTCTGGTTCAGGAGAGACCTGAGGCTTGTTGATAACAGGGCCCTGGATAATGCCCTTGAAGAAGGATTGCCTGTACTTCCCCTTTTTATTTTCGATACGAATATCACCGATGAATTGCCGGGTGATGACCCGAGGATCAGCTTCATTCACAGGAAACTGTCGGAAATTGATAAAGAACTTCGTAAATACGGAAGCGCCCTGTTAGTCAGGAAGGGTGATCCTGACACAATATGGAGAGACCTTGCAGGCTCATATGATATTAACGCGGTTTTCATAAACATAGACTATGAACCGTATGCCATTGCCCGCGACAAAAAGATTGAAAAGATTTTATCTGAAAAGAGAATACCGCTTCACAGCTTCAGGGATCAGGTAATATTTGAAGAGAATGATATAGTAAAATCCGACAGCAAACCCTATACGGTTTTCACGCCATACAAAAACAAATGGATGCAGAATTTCAGACAGGCAGACACGGAGCCTGCTGCCCTCAAAACTGAAAATAAAAACCTTTTTAAACACAATACTGTATTTCCCTCACTTAAGGAAATCGGTTTCCGGGAGAGCCGGGTTAATGTCAGGCCCTTTGACCTTTCGGTAATTAAGGAGTACGATAAATTCAGGGATTTCCCGGCAGATGACAGGACCAGTTATCTCTCCCCTCATTTGCGGTTCGGCACCGTAAGTATCCGCGAAATTGTCAGGATTGCCGTTGAACAGAATCAATCCTTCCTGAGCGAGCTTATCTGGCGCGAATTCTTTATGCAGATACTTTACCATTATCCTCATGTTGTTACTGATAATTTCAGGAGGTCGTACGATGACATTAGATGGAGAAATGATGAAGAAGAGTTCAGGCGATGGTGCAACGGTGAAACGGGATATCCGATGGTCGACGCGGGTATGAGGCAGTTGAATGAGTCAGGCTATATGCATAACAGGGTTCGCATGATTACGGCCGGTTTTCTCTGCAAGCATCTCCTCATCGACTGGAGGTGGGGTGAGGGATATTTTGCGGAAAAGCTGCTCGATTACGAACTGTCATCCAACAATGGCAACTGGCAGTGGGCAGCAGGAACCGGCTGTGATGCCGCACCATATTTCAGGGTATTTAATCCCGAAACCCAACAGAAAAAATTCGATCCGAAAAAAGAGTATATCAGAAGATGGATAAAGGAATACGGTAAGTCATCATATCCGGAACCGATGGTTGATCATGACTTT
>CAYRQY010000116.1:0-7888 GCA_964426435.1 uncultured Rikenellaceae bacterium
GTCCCGATGCCCAGATCTGTGTACCCGGTATTGATAACAAGATTATTGATCGTTCCGATCCTTATATTATCATATTTCGATTCGGCGACCAGCGAGCTTGCTTCACCCAGATTCAGCTTCGAGTAACGTGTATCGATCAGCAGGGCCTGGCTTTTTGGTATTTCAAGCCCTCCGCTGTATCTTGTTATTATATCCATCCATCCCGCTTCATCTATCCTTGCCTTACCGTAGGCAAGATTAAGGGTGTTTAAGGGCTTTTCATTGCCTCTCGTCAGCTTAACGGCTGTAAGGTTTCCGTACTTGATGTCAAGTTCGACCCTGCCGCGAAGTTCATCAAGATCGGTGTCCCCATACCTGTTGGTAAGAGTCAGATCCATCTGGTAAGGCATATTAACCGTATAGTCTATCCTGAACCTTCTTGTGCGGGATCCCCATCCTGAGAAACTGAACCTGGAATCAAAAACTGTCTTTGCTGAAATAAGTGCGGGTGATTCTGAGAACTCGATGTCAATATAACCGAGGTGTTGTTCTGCTCTCTGTTTGCCGGGCATTTCAACGCGTACCTTCACATGTATCACCACCGACTGTTTGTCCCAGGTATGCACAACCACATCGCCGTATCTGTTGCTTAATTGGAGTGTAGTTGAAGACCCCGGGGTATATTCCTTGTGATACTCCTTTGTAACCTCCTGTCCCGAGATCACAACGGAGAGGAACAGTAATGCTGATGCAATTAGTATTCCTGATTTAGAGAGTGACTTTTTCATGGCTGGATGTATTTTGATTTTCATTTCTGATGCTCTTAAGCTGGTTCACAATAAATGAAAGAACCTCAAGTTTTGTCTGGTAATGTTCTATCATTGCATTAATGATCCTTTCATCGTTGGGATTGGCCTTAAGTTCCTTTTGGAGTTGTATATAGATTGAATCCATACTGCTCATTTCAAGGCGGAGCATCTCTTTCTGCTCAGGATTTGTATAGAGTCCGGCAGAAAAAATCTCGCCCTCCATTAGATTAACCTGGTAGAGGTAATAGTTCTCCACTTCCCTGTACTGCGGAGATACCTGGCTGAGTGTCATTCTGGCTTTATCGGGTCTGATGAAATGATCCCAGACCCAGAGAGATGAGAGTGTAACCAGAAGAGTCACAACTGCAGCCCTCAGAAGATAGGGCACAATGCTTCTTTTAACCGAGATGACGTGGAATCTCTGTTCGAGTTTCCGGCTGAATCTCTCCAGGTGACCCTCCGAAGGCTCAGCCGCCTCGAAGAAGTCCCTGTTTTGCCTGATTATGTCTTCAATATTTTTCATTTCTGATGCATTTTCCTTTTTTCATTCAATTCCGCAATGAGCTTCTGTTTTGCCCTTGAGAGCTGCGATCGCGACGTACTGCTTGTTATACCCATGATCTCTGCGATCTCATCGTGGTCGTATCCCTCCAGAAGGTAGAGTGAAAGGATTATCCTGTAACCATCGGGGAGCCTCTCAATGGCTTCCCTGACCTCTTCGACCTTCACATCCATCTCCTGTTTCCTCATGACATCATCGTCGCTTTCGTCCCTGATGCCCGTGTAGTGGTCAATATCCTCAAAGATCCCTTTTCTCTTGCTCAGTATGTCCAGCGACCTGTTTATCACTATCTTCTTGAGCCAGGCACCGAAGCTAACTGTTCCCGAGTAGGTGTCGATCTTCTCAAAGGCTGAAAGGAACGACTCCTGCATAATATCTTCGGCCTCCATCGAATCGTTTACAATTCTCAGACTAGTGTTGTACATTGCCTTGTAATACAATTTATAAATCTGGAACTGTGCCTTCTGATCACCAGCTTTACACCCGTCGAGAAGATCCTGGTGTAAATTCCTGAATGCTGCTTCTACATTGGACATCTTGCTGTAAAGACTTGTTCTTATCTGTAATGCTGCACCCACTTTCTAGTGATTTTCTAATCAATAGACGTGAGTTATTTCTCAGTGCTGCACTTAAGATAAGAATTTTGTGAAAATTTCAGTAAGAAAATTAAAGCGAATCCCTGGATTACCTTTCCGGTTTCATAATCGAGTTCTGAACCCATCATACTGTGAGGGATGGAATAGATTGCAAGAAGGACGATTGCTGCAAGGAATGAAAAGACGGGACGCTCCCTTCTCCTGTTGGCTATTACTGCTATTATCCAGAAAACAAATGCAATAAGTGTCTTATTATCTGTCAGGTCCCAGCCAAAAGGAATACCTGCCCAGAATTCACCAAAAGCAAATTTCTGAACAATTGGTCCCAGTATCATTCCGCCGGCCGTGAGCAGCCCGAGAGTCCATTTGGCATATAATCTGACCCCGGGAACCCGGGCAACATACAGCAGCCCCGTAAAGGTGGAGAAAAGCATGGCTGCAAACATCAGCAGTACGTGAGGTGTAAGTATATATCCGGGGACACTGCCCTTGAATCTTACAACAACAGGGTTTTCTCTGAAAAGGTCGATGGTGCCCCTTGAATCGGTGATCTCGATATAATATTCGAGCTTGCCTGCAGGGGGCTGTGGCGGAATATCCGCAAAAAATCCCCTCTCATGGCTCATTCCTATTATTTTGTTCATGACAAATGAATCCAGGGGGTAAATCCTGTAGGAGAATTCACTCACCCTGAATTCCTCATTTGTTCTGAACCTTCTGTAATAGAGACTGGCCCTTACGGTTGTGTCCCTTATACCCAGTTTCACCGCAGAGCGCTCGTCGAGGCCTATACTCCTGACAAGCTTAAGCGTATATTCACTGCCGTTAACGGTAACATCAACCTGCTTCGGGTATGTCGGCCCTGTTTTCCTCTGATAGTAAGCAGCGGCAATAGTGATTATGAAAGCCAGTATCCAGAGAAGGGTTTTTTTCATAGGCTGTTTATTGAAATAGTTTAAATGCCTCTTTTATAAGATCGATAGCTTCCCTCAATTGCATTTCTGTTATGACGAGGGGAGGAGCGAAGCGGATGATATGCTGGTGAGTCGGCTTTGCTATTACACCCATTTCCTTCATGGCAAGGCAAACATCCCAGGCTGTCTTGTCGCCTTTGGGCCTGATTGCCACTGCATTGAGCAATCCTTTGCCCCTGACAAGCTCAATCATCTCCGATCTTATGCCTTTCATTTCCCTGCGGAATATCTCACCGAGCCTGTCGGCATTCTCACCAAGTTTCTCATCTCTGATCACCTCGAGGGCTGCGATGGCAACTTTTGCGGCAAGGGGATTGCCTCCGAAGGTCGAACCATGTTCCCCCGGTTTGATAGTCAACATGATATCGTCATCGGCAAGCACGGCTGAAACAGGCATGACACCCCCGGAGAGGGCTTTGCCAAGGATCAGTATGTCGGGACGGACATTTTCGTGGTCGCAGGCCAGCATTTTCCCTGTTCTTGCAAGACCTGTCTGAACTTCATCGGCAATGAAAAGGACATTATGAGCCTTGCAAAGATCATAGGATTTTTTCAGGTAACCCTCATCGGGCACATAGACACCGGCCTCACCCTGGATCGGTTCTACCAGAAAGCCGGCAACATCCGGATCCTTTAGTGCTTCCTCAAGTGCTTCAAGATCGTTGTACGGAATTATAATAAAGCCGGGAGTAAAGGGTCCGTAATCGTTCCTGGCATCCGGATCAGTCGACATCGAAATTATTGTAATTGTCCGGCCATGGAAATTATTCTCACAGGCTATTATCTTCGCCTGATTCTCCCTGATCCCTTTCTTTTTATAAGCCCATTTCCTGCAAAGTTTGAGCGCAGTTTCGTCTGCCTCGGCACCGGAATTCATTGGCAGAACCTTGTCATAACCGAAGTATCCCGTTATAAACTCTTCGTACTCTCCCAGCACAGAATTATAGAATGCCCTGGAAATGAGTGTGAGCCTTGTTGCCTGATCAGTCAGAGCCCTTATGATTTTTGGATGACAATGGCCCTGATTCACTGCAGAGTAAGCTGACAGGAAATCAAAGTACCTCTTGCCTTCCACATCCCAGACAAACGGTCCTTCACCTCTTTCAAGAACTACGGGAAGAGGATGGTAGTTGTGTGCGCCATACAGATCCTCCCGGTTAATGTAATCCTGTGTGTTCATTTAATTGATTGTTAAATAGTTATAAAAATTAAAATATAGCTTACAATTTTAATAAAGCTTTTTATCATTTCCAAATTGGAAGGATGGCGCGGTCTTATCGCTCATCACTCTGTCTCCCCATCTCCCCCTCTCCCCCTCATTCCTCCTTCAGCAGTCCCGGCCTTAGCATCCGCGTCCTTTCCAGCGCCTGCTCATGCCTCCACTTCTCGATCTCTGCTGCATGCCCCGAGAGAAGTATATCAGGCACTTTCCATCCCATGAACTCCGCCGGGCGTGTATAGACGGGCGGTGCGAGGAGATCGTCCTGGAAAGAATCGGAGAGGGCCGATTGTTCATCGGAGATTGCTCCGGGAAGCAATCTTACGACTGCATCGGTTATTATGGCAGCAGGAAGTTCACCGCCGGACAGAACATAATCCCCGATCGAAATTTCCTTTGTTATAAGATGCTCCCTGATCCTCTGATCGATGCCTTTATAATGTCCTGCAAGGATCATGATATTTTCCTTCAGGGAAAGAGTGTTCGCGGTTTTCTGGGTAAACAGCTCCCCATCAGGCGAGGTATAGATTATTTCATCATATTCCCTTTCACCTTTAAGCTTTTCCATTGCTCTGTAAACCGGTTCTATCATCATTACCATTCCTGCGCCGCCCCCAAACGCATAATCATCCACTGTTTTGTACCTATCCTTGGTGAAATCCCTGATATTAAGTATATTGATCTCGACAAGCCCTTTCTCTCTCGCCCTTTTTACAATGGAGTGGTTCAACGGACTTTCAAGAAGTTCCGGAAGAACGGTAAGAATATCAATCCTCATTTACATTAATTTCCTCAAAGGTAAACAAAAAGCCCCGAAATTGCTTTCTATTCTTCCCTGAGAGCCCTCGAAGGATTGTAACCTGCTGCCCTGAGGGTCTGATAACTTACCGACAGCCAGCCATGATTCTGAAAGGAATTGCATAATCAGCCCTGCTTTGCTGACGCCGGAGACTTTCCTTATTCCAACCTCTTTTACCCTTGAGGCTGATTTGGCTGTTGCAAGGTTCACGTAATTGATTATGGCGATAACAAGTATAAGTATCGCTATGGCCCCGAAAATATAAACTGTTGTTAATGAACCAGGAGGCTCAAGGTTGTACTGAGTTGCACCTTTTAAATGAATATCCCTGATCGGTTCAGGAACATAGGTGAAATCGTTACCGGCTTTTCTGAAATCCTCTATTGTCTGCCCTATTACCTGTTTCAGTTGAGGACCGAAATATTTAGAATTACGAATTGAGATTTACTGTTTCCCGTTATTCGGTCCTGACAGCATTTGCCGGATTGGTTACCGCTGCCTGCCAGGCTTTGAAGCTTATTGTAACAAAAGTAATTGTGATCGATATCAATGAGGCTGTCAGAACTGGCCAATGAGTGGGCCACGGCGCGATCCGACCACTTTTCGTAAACTTACTTCCCTTGCCCGGCTGGCCGAACGGGCAGTTGCCAGGTTCATATAATTCATTGCTGCTATCAGGATCAGAAACAGTGCAACAACACGCCCGGACCGGGCAGGTCCGTCTGTTAAGGCTCCTTTTATGAAGAAAGACATTTTTTCTTACGGAATGCAACAGAGCAGATAAAATTTCGTCCTTAGATAGTCATAATTAGCTGATCATGATCAAGAATTCTTTCCGTCTGGCCTTCCGGAATATCCTGAGGAATAAGGGTTTTGCATTTTTCAATATAGCCGGTCTTGCTGTAGGATTGACAGCCTCATTGCTGATTCTCCTGTGGGTTAAGGATGAATTGAGTTATGAAGATTTTAATGTGAATGCTGAAAATATCTACAGGGTTGAGGAGGATCAGTTTTATTCCGGTGAGCGTTACCATGTAACAGTTACACCTCACCCAAGCGGGCCTGTCTGGAAAGAAAAGATACCGGAAATTAAGGAGCAGACCCGGATAAACCGTCTTCCAAAGGTCCTTTTCAGGCAGGATGAGAAAGTATTTTTTGAATCATCAATAATTGCTGCCGATTCCGGTCTTTTTAAAATTTTTACAATGCCGTTGGTGCTCGGTGATCCGGTGACTGTGCTTCGCGCTCCTCACTCAATTGTAGTGACTGAGAAACTGGCGGCAAAATATTTCGAAGGGACAAATCCCATTGGCAAAACTCTTACACTTGAGAATAAAATGCAGTTCACGGTAACCGGTGTAATGAAGGACCTGCCGAAAAATTCGATGTTTACATTTGAGGGTGTAATTCCTTATTCCTTTTTAAGGGAAATCGGAGCAATGAGTGATTCGTGGGGTAATAATTCGATCCTTACCTTTGTATTGCTTGAGAAGGGAGTTGAAATTGAGGCTGTTAACAAGAAACTGACCGATGTCGTGCTGGAATACCTTCCTCAAACGACAACAAAATATCTTCTTTTCCCCCTTTCAGACATTCATCTGCATTCACAGTTTGGTTATGAGATCAGCAAAGGACCTGTAGTTACTGTTTATCTGTTCACTCTGATCGCTTTGTTTGTTCTTCTGATAGCATGTATCAATTTCATTAACCTTTCCACTGCAAAAGCTTCAGGCCGTGCAAGGGAAATAGGGATAAAGAAGGCATCAGGTGCAGATCAGAGGAGTCTGATCCTGCAGTTCATGGTTGAATCACAATTACTGGTAGCGGTTGCCTTGTTGTTAGCCTTGCCTTTTATGGGAGCGTTGCTTCCACTTTTCAATACTATTTCCGGTAAAAGTTTCATCCTGTCCGACCTCTTCCGATTAAAGTTCATTCTGAGCATTATCACGGTCGGGGTAGTTGCCGGACTTATTTCAGGCATCTATCCTGCTGTTTATCTTTCTTCATTCCGTCCGGTCACCGTCTTAAGAGGTGAGCCTGTTTCCGGGAAGGGGAACGGAAAGCTTCGCCAGATCCTGGTCGTGGTTCAGTTTACTCTGTCGATATTGATTGCTGTTACTGCAGTATTCATGTTTATGCAGTTAAAATATCTCCAGAACAAGGACCTGGGTTTTGACAAACAGGATCTGGTCTGTATTCCGATGGCTCGTGACATGAAGCCAAAATATTATACCCTGAAGGCCAGGCTTCTTGAAGAGCCACTTATTCAGGGTGTTACATCCACAAGAAGTAATCCGGTAAGGATAGGAAGCAATTCAGGAGGGGCCAGGTGGGAAGGAATGGATCCTGAAAAACGTGTCCTGATCGGTACCTGTGCAGTTGATTATGATTACCTGACAACAATGAAGATGGAGCTGGTTTCAGGCCGGGATTTTTCGAGGGAATTTGTTTCTGATATGGCAATAGACACAACCGGTAATTTTCTTGTCAATGAGGAAGTCGTGAAGATCATGGGAGTTGATGATGCAGTCGGGAAAAGCTTCAGATTCATGGGGCTTAGCGGAAGGATTGTGGGTGTGTTGAAGAATTTTCACTTCAAGGCAGCTGACCAGCCTATTGAACCTATAGCTTTTGCGCTGACAGGGCCTGACTATCTTGACTTCATTCTCGTAAGGCTTAAGTCCGGAGAGATCCCCGGCGCTCTTAATGTTTTAGAAAGTGCCTGGAACAATATCATTCCTGAATATCCTTTCGACTATTCTTTTATCGACGAAGATTATGACAACCTGTTCAGAGCACAGCTTCGCATTACCCGGTTACTGAAATACTTCACAATACTGGCGGTTTTTATAGCATGCCTCGGACTTTACGGATTGTCAGCCTACTCAGCGGCAAGAAGGACAAATGAAATAGGGATCAGGAAGGTAATGGGGGCAGGCACACTGACCAT
>CAYRQY010000117.1:0-7870 GCA_964426435.1 uncultured Rikenellaceae bacterium
TCGGCAAAGGAGGCTGCAAGGCTTCGAAAGGAGAGCCTTGGGTTCATTTTTCAGAGCTATAACCTCCTGGTTGTCCATACGGTTTTCGAGAATGTGGAATTTCCGCTTCTTCTTCTGAAATTAAACGCTTCAGAGCGCAGGAAAATGGTAATGGATGCACTGGAATGGGTGGGACTGACCGACAAGGTAAAGCAGAAGCCTCCCCAGCTGTCGGGAGGCGAGAGTCAGCGGGTGGCTATTGCAAGGGCAATGGTTAAGAAACCTTCCCTCGTACTGGCCGATGAACCAACAGCCAACCTCGATGCAGCCAATTCCCATAATATCCTGAAAACAATGGAGACGCTCAACAGGGAGCTGAAAACCACCTTTCTCTTTGCCACTCACGACGAGAAGGTGATCAGTTATCTGAGAAGAAAGATATTTCTTGCCGACGGGAGAGTCGAAAAAGAGGTAATAGTTGACAATTAAAATAACCGGATATGTTACTTGCTTTTAAACTGGCATTCCGGAACCTGATGGGAGCCGGATTGCGAACCTGGCTGAACGTTATTGTCCTTTCGTTCTCTTTCGTGGTAATTATATGGATTAAAGGAGTTCTGGCCGGATGGGATCTGCAGGCAAAGAACGACATGACCAACTGGGAGATAGCCGGTGGACAATACTGGCATGAAGAATTTGATCCGTTTGATCCGTTTTCGTTCGCCGACAGTCATGCACCGGTCCCGCCTGAGTTCAATAAGGAAATAACCGCCGGGGATATGGAACCATATCTTATTATACAGGGCTCCGTTTATCCTCAGGGCAGATTACAGCCTGTTGCCATAAAAGGTATAAATCCGGGGCAAACACTCTTTATGCTTCCAACAGACAGGCTCGATACTCTGATGAGCGATGCCATACCTGCTGTTATAGGAACCCTTATGAGCAAGACACTGAAGATGGGTCCCGGAGACAGGGTTGTGCTGCAGTGGCGCGATGCCAACGGCACCTTTGATGCAGCAGAACTGCTCATAGTTGATATGTTCAATGTAGCTGTTCCTGCCGTTGATGCCGGTCAGATATACATTCCACTCGAAAAGCTGAGGGAGATGACAGGGATGCACAACGAGGCGACACTTTTTTCATTTCGCGACAGCGAAAAGGAGCGTCCTGCAGTGAACGGCTGGGTGCATAAATCCAAGGAAGATCTGACAAAACAGGTTGACGATCTTATAAAAGTCAAAACAGGAGGGACATCAGTTCTTTACGCCATTCTTCTTCTTCTGGCCATGCTTGCAATTTTCGACACAATGGTGCTTTCGATATTCAGAAGGCAAAAGGAGATAGGAACCTACGTGGCACTGGGATACACAAGGAAACAGGTGGTTGGCTTGTTTACTACAGAGGGTGCCATGTATGCAATACTGGCAGCCTTACTTGCAGCTGCATACGGTATGCCATTCCTTCTGTGGCAGGCAAAGGCCGGCTGGACTATGCCGATCGATACCAGCGAATTCGGGATGGCTATTGCACAGACACTCTATCCCGTTTACAGCGCAGGACTTGTGACGGGGACCACCCTCCTCGTATTGGTTGTAACAACCATTGTAAGCTACTGGCCGTCACGGAAGATAGCAAAGATGAATCCTACAGATGCATTAAGAGGGAAAATACAATGATAAAGTTCCTGTTCAAAGGTCTCCTGAGAGACAGCAGCCGCAGCAGGCTGCCGGTAATAGTGGTTTCGATCGGAGTTATGCTGACCGTACTGATGCATGCCTATATCACGGGTTTCATGGGCGAAACCATCGAACTTACCGCCCGTTTTTCATACGGTCATGTGAAGGTAATGACCAGCGGTTACGCGGAAGAGATGCAGCAGATACCCAATGACCTTGCCCTCATTGAAGTAACTTCACTTATTGACAGACTGAAGAATGATTATCCCGATATGACCTGGTCGCCCCGGATACAGTTCGGCGGACTGGTGGATGCACCGGACGCTAGCGGGGATACACGGGCACAGGGTCCTGCTGCAGGAATTGCTGCCGACCTTTTTACTGAAGGATCACCTGAGCCGGGCCGCCTGAACCTTGTAAACTCGCTGGTCAGGGGAAAGCTCCCGTCGGTACCCGGGGAGGTCCTTCTGAGTGAACCATTCTCCCGGAAACTTGAAGTAAATCCCGGCGACAGGGTAACCCTTATGGGATCCACAATGTTCGGCAGTATGACAATGTACAATTTCGTGGTTGCAGGAACAGTTATGACGGGTCAGGAAATACTCGACAGAGGTCTTATTATAGCCGATATAGAAGATGCAAGGATGGCTCTTGATATGGAAGACGCCGCAGGCGAAATCCTTGGTTTCTTCAGTGACGGATTCTATAACAACGACGCTGCAGTAGCAATTGCCGCAGGATTCGGCCAGAAGAGCGAAGGGGCCAGGGATGATTTCACTCCCGTAATGAGAAGCCTGAGTCAGCAGGGTACAATGGGCCAGTATGTGGCACTCACAGAAAACTGGTCATACTATATCTCCATCGTTTTCATATTTGCCATGTCGCTTGTATTATGGAACGCCGGATTGCTCGGGGGACTTCGCCGCTACGGAGAGGTGGGGTTGAGACTTGCAATCGGTGAGGAGAAAGGACATATATACAGGACCATGATCTATGAGTCTGTAATGATCGGTATCGCCGGATCAGTACTCGGTACGATCATTGGCCTGTTTTTTGCATGGCTCCTTCAGAAGTACGGGATCAGCATATCAGGATTGATGGAGGGAGCTGCAATGATGTTCCCCGACAGGATCAGGGCAAGAATAACACCCCCGGATTTCTGGCTGGGATTTATCCCGGGACTGTTATCAACAGTAATAGGCACAATGTTATCCGGAATTGGCATATATAAGCGTCAGACTGCCACCCTCTTCAAGGAACTGGAAGCATAAAAGAAAAAGATTAAATATGAAAAGCGTTATATCAATCATACTTACAGCAATATCCCTCAATGGCCTGAGCCAGGCGAATGCCGATCAGATCCTTAAACGGGTCGAGAATAATCTTTCTTCGGATAACCGGGTCTTCGAGTCGGCGATGACAATAAAAGGGAGCAGGACAAGCAGGGTGATCACTTCCAGGACATACGTGGCCGGCGACAAGCAATCCTTTACGGAATACCTTTCACCTGCCAGGGAACAGGGGACCAAAATGCTGAAACTTGAGAACCAGTTATGGATCTATTCCCCTTCAACCGACAGAACGATCCAGATTTCAGGTCACATGCTGAGGCAATCGGTTATGGGCTCTGACCTTTCGTATGAAGATATGATGGAAGACAGAAAGCTTACAGATGTTTATACCGCAAAACTGGAAGGTGATGAGTTGATTGAGGGCCGGAAAACTTATATCCTCAGCTTAACGGCAAAGGTAACGGATGTAGCTTACAGTTCCAGAAAGATGTGGATCGATGCCGAGAGATTTGTCCCTCTCCGTGAGGAACTTTTCGCAAAGAGCGGTCAGCTGCTGAAAAGAACAACACTGACCGATGTTGCTCAGATTGACAGCCGCTGGTTTCCAATGACCGTGGTCTACAAGGATATGCTGAAACAGGGCGAGGGCACAGAATTTAAGATCACCGCCATCAGATTCAACCAGAAAATACCCGATTATATCTTTACCCGGGCTGCACTGAAGCAATAAACTGACCTGAAATATCTAATCATACCCATAATGGTACGGATTTTGAGGTCATCAGATATAAGGCCATGAGAAGCCTGAGATTCCATATTGCTGTTAAAATTCTGTTTGTTATATCATTTACGGCATGCACAGATGTGCTTGACCGACAGAATTATACTGATTTCAGCGAGGATGCGGTATGGGAAGATATTGGTCTGGCAAAGGCATACCTTGGTAATTGTTATAAAATGATGGGAGGGCATGCCGGTTACGGGCTGGGTATGCGCGATGACCTTCTTGCATCAGCCACTGACCAACTTCTTAACATTCACAGGCCGGCAAATATGGGATTCGTAAAGGGGACACTGGCTCCCGACCGCCCGGGCTATTTTGGCAATGCAGCATACGGAGGATTTCTTTCCTGGAATGCTCTCTACAGCAATATCCAGAATGTCAATCGTTTCCTTGAAAATATCGATAAAGTGTCTGTCCGTGTATCCGGAGACGAAGCTCTTAAGGTGCGGTTGAAAGGGGAAGCATATTTTATCAGGGCTTATGAATATGCACAGCTCCTTTTCGGTTATGGAGGTGTTATTCTGGCTGATAAACCCTTTCAATATGATGATGATTTCTCGTTAACCAACAGGTCATCACTGAAAAGGACAAAGGATTTTATCCTTTCCGACATTGAAAAAGCAATCAGCATGCTTCCGGGTAAAGCAGAGACCGAACAGGGTCGTGCAACACGCGGAGCAGCAGCAGCTATCAGGTCAAGACTTCTTATCTTTTGCGCCAGCGATCTGGTTAACGGAGGCTACGCACCCGGTGATACACTTGTATCCTTCGCCGATGGAAACCGTGTACAGAAGTGGCAGACAGCAAGGGATGCAGCGAAAGTTCTGATTGACGGCACATATGGCTCCTATTCCCTAACCGGAACGACTGGGGATCCACCTTCTCCCCTGACGGAAAGTGATATCAAAGCCTATTCGGATAACTACTACAGGATTTTTAACCAGAAAGGGGCCTGGAATGAAGAGACTATATGGGGTATACAATATCCGCAGACAGGAGGCAAGCTGAACAGGGCTAACCTCTGGAACGGCCCCCTTGGCTATTTCTATTGGGGAAATAACCAGCCCACTGAATCTGCTGTCAGATCTTTCGAAATGACTGACGGAACTCCTTTCAGGTGGGATGTATACAATCCCGGCGACCAATATCTTCGTACTGCCACGGCAGATGAGCTTTCTGCTGATCCGCTCAGAAATCCTTACAACGGAAGGGAACCTCGTTTCTACGCCTGTATCCTGTACCATGGAGCCCGCTGGCAGCCCCGGCCGCCCTCCACTGCTGTTTATGATCCTGAGGGAATAATTGAGACCGGTCATATTTATAATGATGCTGGTGCCAGGATATACACGGGGCTCGATTCACGCCTGAGTTTAATAAATCCCTGGAGCGGCACAGCGATCGGCTATTTCCTTAAAAAGTTCATGGATATTGACCTTCCGGCTACTGCTGATTTCCTGGGCCGCGGTGTGGCAAATAATACCAACACATGGGTCGAGTTTCGTTTCGCAGAGATCCTCCTCAATTATGCAGAAGCCTGTATTGAACTTGGGGGTGTTTCCCTGCAGGAAGGCCTCGATGCACTTAATCTGGTAAGAAACCGCTCAGGACTCCCCGATCGTGTAACCTCTGACCAGGATGAGGCCAGGGAATTCGTCAGACATGAAAGAGCAATAGAGTTTTACGGCGAAGGACACAGGTGGTATGATATCAGGCGCTGGATGATTGCCGGATCCGTTATTGAAAATGTCTGCGAGATGAAGGTCAGGGAATATACAAACGGGGATATGCGTTGGTTCTACGACACTTTTTCATTAGTCGACCTGAGAACATTCAGCATAAAAAACTACTGGTTGCCGATTCCTGCCGAAGAGATGGCAAAAGCTCCTCAGTTGAGGAATAATCCGGGGTACTGACCGGTGGAAGATGGGCTGGTTTATCCCCGGCAACTGATTTTAGATCACCTTTTTAAGTATCCCCATCACACCCCTTATAAAAGTGGCGCTGGTAACTACTTTAACAACAGGATGAATTGTTGTACGCCTTCGTGTTGTTGTTCTCCGCGGGGTAGTTGTAGTCGTTCTTCGTGACGGAGTTTCAGTTCTTGTCCTTTCTCCCGCTCTCCCCTTTCCGCTTTGCGGAATTTCGTCACCCCGCTTCGCTGGATTCCTCATCTCCCACTCCTTCCTCGCTGCCTCCTCGGCAGCCTGCTTCTCAATCAGTTTTATCTTCCTGTCAAGAATCTCAAAGGCACTCTCCCTGTCGATGGTCTGGTTATATCTCCTAACCAGTTCTGAAGAACGGTTTATAGAGTCAAGCTCCTGCTGGGTCAGTATATCCATCCTGCTCATCGGAGCCCTCATCATTGTTGCTGCCAGATAATGTCATTTGGCATTACAAGGATTTTATAAAAATATTTTTTATAGTTCTTTGACATAATTGTTAATGATTTGCAGATACTGTTTTATTACAGATCTGGAGATGTTGGTAGTAAAATGAATGAAGCTAATATCCTTATTGTCATTTACTAGGGTCTTTACTCTGTTAAAGTCTTTAAGATATTTATCAACAGCTTGTTGAGAGTGTTTTGTCTCTCTTGCCACAACTGAAGGATCCTTCTTCTCAACGACATTTTTGTATATTATGATTCTTTTATGAGTTAATGTCGTTCCCATGTCATGGAGGACTCCGGTGTGAGGGAGTATAGTACTGTTTTCTTTTTCATACTGTATCCTGAGCTGAGAAAGACCAGAAGCATTTGATACCAGTAAAAGACTCAGGTCTCTCGTTGAGAGGACAGCTCCCTGCCGATAGGCTTCTGTAATCATTCTGGCCATTACTTTTTTGCGTATTGTTGTAACAGAAGAGTTACTCTCAAACATTGAGACATCATCATCAGTTACCAGTGACAAGATTACGGGCTTATACCTTCGGTGTTCACTGTCTGCTCTGGTTCGTTTGTCCAGGGCATTCCAGATGATCTGTCCTGGCTTTAACCTGGACGATTCAGGGCAAAGAGAGTTGAAAAGATCGATAAGAGCATCAGCAATGTTTTCTCTTACAACAGGACCAAACATACTACAGAACTCACGTTCAAAGAAGTTCACGATAGCAGGCTTTAAGAACCTGTCATGTGCAGAACTGTAATGCTTTATTGATGGTATTTTTGGTATCATTACTGTTTGCTGGTTTAAATGGTCTGCGAACTTTTTTTTATCAGATCATCCAACTCTTCCCTCCGATGGAGTACTGCATCGATTGTCTGATGCAGATCATAATACTCCTGAGTCAGACTGGGTGATAGCTTGACTAAAAAAGCTATAGTCTTTATTTCATAGTTATTCTTAGCCAGGCATACCACCCGTTTGAACTTATCAACGTAGTTTGCCACTGCATCAATGCTGTGATGTGTTGCCCGGGCAATCTCGGAGTATTCCTTTCCGGAGAGCCAATGCTTAACAATCAATGCACGGTGTGTAACAGACCTCCCCATATCACGGATCGTCGAACGAAGCGGAAGAACTATCCCCTGATCCCTAAAGGCTTTGATGTCCCTGCAAAGAGTCCGCTCACCACAGTTGAGAAGCCTGTTTGCAACGTCCTCAACAGTAAGCAGTCCGCCCTGCTGGAAAGCTTCATTTGCTATCCTCTCCAACCTGTGTCGCCGAAGGCCTTGAACTCCCAGCTGCTGTTTGACCTGAAGATCTTCTTCACCCGCATCGAGGGTAAGGACCACTGAGTCCATTTTACATTCAGAAAGCTTTTTCTGGGCACCATTCTCCATGGATACCACTTCAAAGAGAACTTGCCCTGGCTTCATTGTCCCGGAGTTATCAAAAAATGGTTGATAGGTCTCATAGACAGCGTTCAGGATAGCTTTGGCTTCGAACTGCGAGCAGTTCATACCCTGAATGAGAGTGTTAACAAACTGGGTGTCCAATTGCTTCTGCTTGAGACGATCCCATTTCTGAAGAGATGAGTTGTTGATCATAAGTAGTATAAATAGTAAACCTAAGGTTCTGATTTGCGGGATTCCGCTTCGGCTACGCCTTCGCTCCATCCCGCAAACCTTATCAACAAACTTAACAATTATGTCAAAGAACTTTATTCTCCAGTGCCAAATGGCACAAATATAGGGG
>CAYRQY010000118.1:0-7843 GCA_964426435.1 uncultured Rikenellaceae bacterium
CGTTGATTTTAATAGCATTACCGGACTGCGAACTGGCTGTGCCAAATCGGAATAGGCCGGCAATCAGTAACATCAGACAAATCCCGGTTTTATTCATAAAGGTTATGGTATAAAAATTTGTGCTGTCAGGTAATTTATCAAATCCCTATATCGATTGCCCTGTCTATTAGAAACCTTTTTATCTCTTCTTCTGATGGTGCCGGAACAATAAATTCCACGGGCTCGGAATAATCAATATCCTTATGGAATGAGAGTTGCTCCCTGAATAGTTTTTCTGAAAAATATTCTCCGAAATTACTGACTGCTTCGGAGCTTATTTCTTCGATTGTACAAAAATCTCTGATAATATAATACAGATCAACATAATCTTTCCATTTGGCCCTCCGGCCTATTGCATAGGCTTTCATTGATGCAAGTGTAAGAAGGGAGGGCATGTATAAAAATTGTCCCAGTGTAAGGGGATGTAATATTTTATAGGGATAATGAAAGAAAGTAATCTTAATATCATTTATAAGAAAATGTATCTGATCTGTGTCTTCTGAAATCCTTGATATTTTGAAGGGGAATCTGGTTAGTTTATCTCTGATATCCTTCTTATTTAACCTGGTTAAAGAGAAAAGATCAAAATCAACTGATCGTCTGTGGCCAATATGTAAAGCTATTGCGGTTCCTCCGACCAGATAGTATTTTCTTCTGAATAACTTCAAATATGGCAGCAATTCATTCTGCTTCGCTGTCAGTATTTCCCTGTGCATATTTGCTAAACAAGATTGAGAAAAAATTAAGAGTCAATTCATTATAGTTTCCTTTGCGTCTGTCACTAAGGTTTATTGATTCGAAGAATGTTCGTGCAGTAGTGTCAATTCCCAGGATTGATACCAGTTCCTTGACAGCCTCCAGGTCTCCGTAGTTAAGGATAAATTCGACCAGTACATCATTACTGATATCCTCCTTCTTATCTTCCGGAATATACCAGAAAAGTGAACTGTGTTTGCGTATGAATGCTTTTAACTCGGGGCTGTTCATTTTAAATGGAACGAAATTATCTTAAAGATAGTGAATTTTAGGCTGAAAAACAAGACAGAAGATAAGGAGCGAAGCGACGCAATTCCGCGACAGCGGAACGGAAGCCCGAAGCCCGAAGTCCGAAGCCCGAAGGAAAGAATGGGAGATGGGGAGACAAACTACCTGTCAGCAGTTATTACTTCAATTCTATCAAACCTGATCCTTCCCTGGCTTTTCAGGATCTCAAAATCTTCAATCCCGGGTTTCAGATAATTCCCCGACCTGAATTCAAAAATAAGTCCACCTCCAGGCTTTTTAACAGCCACGTTATCCAGTTCTATCCGGCCAAATCCCGATGCATAAAAGAAAGCATCCGATTCTGCCCTGACTCCTTCAAAAATATCAGCTGATGCTTCATTGCCTTCGCGAAATGAAAAATCTGAATTACTGACTCTAAGTTCAAACTCTCTGTCGTTATCTCCTTTAATGTAAAAAGCCCTTAGCAATCCTGTTGCCCTGATCCTTTCGAATCTGATGCTGGTCACAGGCTGGCCAGTCTGCCAGAGACCTTTCTCAAAATTATAGTTATAAAAATTGTCAGCATTCCTGACCTCAATATTCCTGATCAGCCAGTTGCCGCTTTTGATCTGAGGTTTCTGATCGGGTGGGGAAAAATGGACGAATGCAGAAAGTGTGTTATGTCTTTTCTGTATCTTATGTACATATTCCCCGGGACCCCATATCTGACAATTACTGACAAATAATCCGTCACAGCCAAACCTGAAGGCATTGCACGAAGTATTTATCTTGCATTTTGTGATCCTGAAATTCCTGTTATCATTACCGGCAAAGGCATCATCACCTGTACGAAAATCACACCCTGAAACAGTGAAATCCGAGCAAAACCTTGTATGCAGTCCGTCGTGACCGCCCCTGATCTTTACATTCCTTACCCTCCCTCCCGTACAATACCTGCAGTTGATGGCCCAATTAGCCGATCTTACGATTGTAATACCCTCAATATCAATATTGTTGCAGTTAATTAGTCTAATGCAATGCGGCCCCCTGAAACCCTCCTCACCTTTGGGGTTATAGCAATCAATCCCGTCGATAATTCCTTTTCCCTGAATTCTAATACCCGAAATATCCCTTCCGAAAATGAAAGAATCGTTTCTATAATCTGAATACCGGTCACTTCCTTTCAGAACAGAACCCTTATCGAGCCTCAGGGTTATATTGCTTTTTAATTCAATTGTCCCGGAGAGGAACATCCCCTTTCGTAGAATTACGGTACCTCCTCCCAAGGCAGCACAAGAATCAATTGCTTTCTGAATAACCGTTGTCATGTACAAGGTTGTATCGGGTGAAGGATATAACCTGACGACCCTTCCGGTATGGGACAAGCTACTGTTTAAAATGAATACGATCAATACGGCCGGTAGCAGCAGCCAGGATCTGATTCGCCGATTCTGAAATATGAATAGTATCATAAAATGCCATTTTCAAAACTTATACTATGTTACAAATTTTATTCGAATTTTCAGTGGCAGGGAGAAGATAAACATTAATTTTATATTTTGCCTCACTTGAAACAATCAATAACTTTATCAATAATTTTAATATCCTTGAGCTGAACCGTTTTAAAACACCGACACTTTCTCAGGATTGGAAAAAGACAATTTAGATACACCTTCCGGAGAGTGTTTCAATAAAGAATGATAAAGATGAATATAGTTATACTTGACGGCTACGCTGCAAACCCCGGAGACCTGTCGTGGAACGGCTTCAGGGAACTGGGAAACTGTGCAATATATGAACATACTCCTGCTTTTCTTACCGTTGAAAGAGCTCTTGATGCTGATGCCGTAATAACAAATAAGACCACCTTTTCGAAAGAAGTGCTTGCTTCCCTGCCGAAGCTTAAATATATCGGCATTCTGGCAACGGGCTATAATGTTGTTGATATTGAGGCAGCCTCGGAAAGGGGAATTGTGGTGACCAATATTCCGGCCTACAGTACCGCCTCAGTTGCACAAATGACATTCGCACATATACTGAATCTGACCCTTCATTCATGTGAACATGCGGTAAGCGTTAAGGATGGAAAATGGAGTCGCAACAGGGATTTCTGCTATTGGGATTTCCCTCTTGTCGAACTGGCAGGAATGACTATCGGCATTTTCGGGGCAGGGCGGATCGGAATGGCAGTCGCTGATATTGCAAAAGCATTCAATATGAATGTACTGGCTTATGATACAAACAGTCCTGAGCTTACCCCCGCAGGAATTAAATTTGTTTCTTCTGATCATCTTTTCACCATGAGTGATATAGTATCCCTTCATTGCCCGCTTACAAAGGAAAATGAGAAGCTTATAAATGCAAAAAGGCTTAAAAAGATGAAACCTTCAGCTTTTCTTATTAACACCAGCCGCGGGGGTCTTATCGATGAACCTGCCCTTGCGGAGGCTCTGAATAACGGTATAATTGCCGGTGCCGGACTTGATGTTCTGTCAGAGGAACCGCCATCCCCCGACAATCCATTGCTGAAAGCCAGGAACTGTTATATTACTCCCCATATTGCCTGGGCTACATTTTCAGCACGCTCCCGGCTGTTAAAAACAGCCGAAGAGAACCTGAAATCATTTATTTCGGGAAACCCCGTCAATGTGATTGGGGAATGACATTTCCAGCATATTGAAAAGAAAAAACAAATCTCTATTGCATAAATCATGAACAGACGTATGAAATACTTTGCACTCTCTATCAGTGCTTTATTACTGACTTCAACTGTTTGGGCGCAATACCCGGTTTTCAGAGGGTGTCCTGTTACGGTTGATTTCTCACAAAAAATCCGCACATGGGATGGTTTTGGTTTCAACTATGTGGAAACGGCGCAGACCATTGACTATGCAAGCAATCCCACCGACTATGGAGGTTTCAGTATTATGTCAGAACAAAGCCGCAATGAGATTATTGACCTGGTATTTGGTGACGACGGGCTTAAAGTGGGGCTGGTGAAGATGTTCCTCGATCCTTTCCAGCAAAAAGAGCCGGGTGGAGCCTATGACCATGAGGCCACAACGAAGAACATGCGGGAGTTTTTCAGGCGCGGACTGGACAAAACCCGCGCAAGGGGCGATGATCTTACCATCATCACCACCCTGTATGGCCCACCCGCCTATATGACACTTCAGAAAACTATGCGTGGCCGCGACCTTGACCCGGCTCATAAAAACGACCTGGCCAGCTACCTGATCAACTGGGCGAAGTTCCTGAAAGAGAAGGAGAAATTCCCAATAAGATATGTCTCCCTGCACAACGAGGGCGAGGATTGGGAACGATGGCCCCGGGACGGCAAGGAAGGAAATATCGGAACCGGCCACGATTATAATATGTACTGGCCAGCCGGACTGGTTACTGAATTTCTCAGGCTTTCAAGGCCGATGATGGACAGGGCAGGACTTGAAGACGTATGGATAACGAATGGCGAGCCAACCAACTGGTACCGTTTCAGCTTCTGGGGTCATGCCGACGCCCTGACTAATGACCTGGCAGCACTGAAAAATCTGGGACTGATCACATCACACGGTTTTTATGTCGGCACCTATGATAACCGCTGGTATGGCAGTCACACCGCTGTGGGAACATCAAAGCTCAGAGCTATAAGACCAGACCTTCACGCATGGTGTACTTCCACATCGTGGAGTAAAATGGATGCCAGATTTGTGAAAGAGATATGGGGCAATATATACGAAGCACAGGTTAACGGCTTGATCCCGTGGGCCGGCATTCAAAGACCGCCCCTATGGGTTGGAGGAGACCCCAACCCGGGCTGTGCAGTCAATGTAAACGAAGACGGAACATATGTCATTCGCCCGGGATATTACTTTTACAAACAGGTATCCAGGGCAGGTCAACCCGGTATGGCAGTGGTACATACCATTTCCATGGACAGTGAGATTCCGGTAATTGGTTTCGCATCTAACGGAACTAAAAACAAAAATGCCTTCGTGGTAGTCAATACCAGTACCAACAAGGAAAAGCCGACAGTGATAAATATTACAGGAACCACCGGCAGAAAATTCAGGGCTTTCCGCACAAACGGTGAAAAAGAAACTTACACTGAAATAGGTCTGTTTGAAGTTGTGAACAGTGAGATTGTTTATACAGCTCCGGCTAACTCAGTTACTACATTTTTTGAAGAATAAGTCAAAAAAAACATACCGAAACGATAATAATATAGTATCAGAGTCTGAAACAGAATACCATTTTCTCTCAGGGCCAAGTGAAAACTGCCTGAATGGTTATATTTGTCCTTTTTATTTTATTTTCTTCTGTCAATTACTTCTTTTGAAACTACCCCTGCCCTATCAGCCCATTCTTCATACTTCCCGATCATTTCAGACTGTTTTTCCGGGAACTTTTCACTCAGATCGTTCAGTTCCGATCTGTCTTCCTTCAGGTTATAGAGCTCCCATTTCATAAACTCCTTTTTGCCGTAATCATAAGCTGAAACCAGTTTCCAGTCGCCGTCCCGCACAGCCCGGTTACCTTCATGCTCCCAGAAAAGAGGATTGAATCTCCTGAGGCTATTTCCTTTGAAAAGAGGCACCAGGCTTATTCCTTCCATTGGTTTTATCGTTTTCCCATTGTGTTTTTCAGGGTATACACCTCCGGCCAGTTCCAGGATTGTCGGCATTATATCAATGATATGAGCCGGTTGGTCTGACAATGTGGCTCCCTTTATTATTTGCGGATAAAAGGCAATAAAAGGAGAAGCAATACCACCCTCGTGCACCCAGTGCTTGAACAACCGGAATGGAGAATTGCTGGCATTGGCCCACGGATATTCATAAGCGTCAAATGATTCCCGCGTACCTGTTTCGGCGGTTGTAGGAAGGTAATTGCCCCGGTTCTTGATTGGCTCGTGGCATCCGCCGTTGTCGGCTATAAACACTATCATCGTATTATCCAGTATACCCTTGCCGGTTAAATAATCAATAACACGTCCTATATTCTGGTCGAGTCTGTCGATCATAGCTGCATAAACTGCCATCCGAAGATCCCACATCTCCCTCTCTTCCTGTGGCAAACTCTCCCATTCCGGAGACATTGAATCCCTGAGTGACAGCTTCACTGAATTATCAATTATGCCCATACCTATCATCCGTTCATACCTCTCCTGCCTCAGCTTATCCCAGCCTTTCAGGTAAGCACCCCTGTATTTTGCAATATCTTCCGGCAGTGCGTGCAGAGGCCAGTGAGGTGCGGTATAGGGTAAATAGAGAAAAAATGGTCTTTCGTCGGATGGTCCCTCTTCAAGGAATGAAATTGCATAATCTGTTATTGCATCGGTCATATAAAATCCTGTTTCCGGCGGATCATAGTCGAGAGTATCGAGCATCCATCTGGGAGGTTGCTGGTTAACCCTGTATGCTTTTCTCTCAAAGTAGCTGCCGGCACCATCGATAAGGCCAAAGTACCTGTCGAAACCACGCTTCACCGGATGTACCTCAGCTCTTGCTCCGACATGCCATTTCCCCGACATATAAGTATTATAACCTGCAAGCCTCAGGGCCTCAGCAAGTGTTACACACTGATCATTCAGATAACCCTGGTATGAAGGCCAGCCAAGGTCTGATACCATATCACCGACTCCTGCCTGGTGCTGGTATAATCCTGTAAGCAGGGATGCCCTGGTCGGACAGCTACGTGACGCATTATAGAACTGCGTCATCCGGATTCCCTGTTCTGCCAGCCTGTCGAGGTTTGGTGTACTTATCTCAGAGCCGAAGCAGCCGATATCGGAATAGCCCATATCGTCGGCCATGATAAGGATAATGTTGGGCTTTACAGCCGCTTTGTCCGCTGAACATCCTGTTATTGTCAGCGCAAGGGTTCCTATTGAGGGAATAAGACCGGAATGTATTCTCCTTTGCATCTTTTTTTTAAATTGCAAATTATTTCAAAACTTATCAGCCCAAATTAGTATTAATTCATGAATTAAATGACTCGTATACCAGCTTTTTGTGGCATCACCAGTTTTTATTTCATATGTGTGTAAAACGGTAAAAACAAAACTAAAAAATGAGAAAGAAGATCAAAGTACTGTTTCCGATAATCGCAGCTATATTATTACTTATATATAACTGCAGAGAGACCGAGAGATCCGGAGCATTCAGAATCAGTATCACAATAGCCGATTCACTGCATGATGGCATATTCGACGGAAGATTACTGCTGATTATTTCTGACAGCGGCGGACCTGAACCGAGGAACCTCGTGAGGATCGATTACCGGTCGGCTCAAGTTTTCGGAATGGATGTTAATGATTGGATAAAAGGGGAAAAAATGATCTTTAACGGAGATGAGGATGGTGCACCATTATTGAGAATGGCAGATATACCTCCGGGAGAATATTATTTACAGGCAGTGCTGCATAAATATGAAACATTCAGGCTCGCCGGTGGCCAAACTGTTAAACTCCCGATGGACCGTGGAGAGGGGCAGAACTGGAGGAGGGCGCCTGGAAATCTTTTCAGCCAAGCTGTAAAGATCAAAATCAAAGAAAGCGGCGGGATGAATCACAACATCATTCTCGATGGCATTAATCCGCCGCTTCCTGAACCAGAAGATACTAAATATGTAAGGCACATTAAGATCGAGAGCAGGCTTCTGTCTGAATTCTGGGGAAGGCCGATGCACCTCGGGGCGCATATACTGGTACCTGAAGGATTCGATGATCACCCTGAGGCAAGATACCCCATATGTATTTTCCACGGTCATTTCCCGTCCGATTTCAGTGGTTTCAGGACCGAACCTCCCGATACAACGCTGA
>CAYRQY010000119.1:0-7747 GCA_964426435.1 uncultured Rikenellaceae bacterium
CTGAAGGCTTTGAGATCTATATTGAATGCATCTGTGAATGCAATGATCTCATTCAGCGGACCGGGGTTCACAAAACCGTTGCTCACAAGAACGTTGCAGAGACCTCTTTCTTTTATTTTCAGTGCAACATCCCTGATATACTCAAACCAGATTACCGGCTCATTATATGTAAATGCAACTCCGACATTGCCGGCATGAGAAAGCGCTTCATCAGCAATCTTTTCCGGTGTCATTAAGGATTGGTTGCAATCGGCGCTTTTCCTTGAAATATGCCAGTTCTGGCAAAAATCGCATCTCATGTTGCAACCGTATGACCCGATGGAAAGGATGCTGCTTCCCGGAAAAAAATGGTAAAGCGGTTTCTTTTCCACCGGATCGAGGGAATAACCTGAAATAACTCCATAGGTAGTCAGCACGATAGTGTGTCCGGTGTTCTTCCTGACACCGCAGATACCCGTCCTGCCATCTGCTATCCTGCACAGATGGGGGCATAGCCTGCACTCGATATAATCGTCGTATTTGTGAAAAAGCGGTTCCATAATACGTCCTGATATCTGTAAAATTACACCAAATATACCGGAGATTACCAAAAATAGTCTATTTTTATCCTTATACCCTTTCTAACAACATCCTTATTATGAGAACGTTCATTATTCTTCTGACGGCTGCCCTGTTTTGCATTTCAGTCTGCTCGTGTCAAAGATCAGATAACCAGGTAATTGAACTTTGGTATAATAAGCCGGCTGTCAACTGGAATGAAGCCCTGCCGGTCGGGAACGGCAGGCTCGGGGCAATGGTCTTCGGAGGGACTGTCAGCGAGTTGATTCAGCTTAACGAAGAGAGTGTATGGGCCGGTTCAAAAATCAACAATAACAATCCATCAGCCCTGAAGAATCTTCCTGCCCTGCAGACGGCAATATTTGAAGGGAATATCCGGAAAGCGGAGGAGATCGCATCTGCCTTCTTCATTGGTACTCCTCCGAGGATAAGATCGTATCAGCCCCTGGGCGACCTCAGGATAACATACCTGCGGGATACCCTTGTCAGCAGCTACAGGCGTTCCCTTAACCTGGAAACAGGTATCGCTGAGACCAGTGTCACGGTTAATGGCAAAACTTATTACCAGAGAGTCTTCTCTTCGGCTCCCGACAATTTAATTGTGATTGATATATCTGCCAGGGGAGGAGGACTCATAAGCGCCCTTTTTGAGCTTACACGCGAAAGGGATGCGGTGGTGGAAACAACTGATGACGGGAGAATATTAATGACCGGGCAGATTGTGGACGAGGATGATTCTCTCAGGGGTCCCGGCGGAGAACATATGAGATTTGCCGCCGAAGCAAGGTTTGAAGTCACCAGTGGCGCAATATCCGCAGAGAATGATGCCATCAGGGTTACTGATGCATCCAGGATTACCATTGTCCTGACTGCAGCAACAAATTACAACCTTTTTAAACTCGATACCGATGAAGGCATTGATCCTGAGGCACTATGTACTTATATTCTCGACAAAGCCGGTAAGACTGACTACAGTTCTCTTCTAAAGAGGCACCTGGCTGAACATTCGGGTATGTTCAACCGTGTTTCGCTTGGTTTTGAAAAGGATACACTGAATCATCTGCCAACTGATGCAAGGCTTGCCAGGATAAAGGAGGGGAAACACGACAACGGCCTTATTGCACTCTATTTTAATTATGGCCGCTATCTGCTTATGGGCTCATCCCGTTTTCCAGCAGTTCTTCCGGCCAACCTCCAGGGTATCTGGAACAGGGAGTTCAGGGCTCCCTGGAACTCCGATTTCCATACCAACATCAACCTGCAGATGAATTACTGGCCTGCTGAGGTGTGTAATCTTCCGGAAACATCTCAGGTGCTGGCGAACTTTGTCAGCATGCTTACTGTGCCGGGAAGCGTTACCGCACGGGAAATGTATGGGACGGAAGGATGGACCATGCACCACCTTACTGATCCTTACGGCCGGACAGGTGTTGCAGACGGTGTCTGGGGACTGACACCTACCAACGGTCCCTGGATGACATTCCCGGTCTACGAACATTTTCTTTTTACCCGCGACATGGTGTACCTGAGAGAGACGGCCTATCCGGTATTAAGGGGCTCCGTGGAATTCCTGCTGGGATTCCTCGTGCCGTCGCCTGAAGGTTACCTTGTTACTAATCCCTCAACATCTCCGGAGAACAGGTACCGTTTGCCGGGAACAGGTGAATCAGCCCAGCTTACTTATGCTGCAACAATCGACATACAGACAGTCAATGCCGTATTTGACTATTTCCTGGAAGCCTCGGGATTGCTGGGCCGCGATGACATGCTTGCCGAAAAAGTCAGGGAAGCAAAATCCAAATTGCCACCGGTACGGATATCCGCCGATGGAACAATACAGGAGTGGATAAATGACTACGAAGAGGTGGAGCCGGGTCACAGGCATATGTCACATCTGCTTGGATTGTACCCTCTTGCCCAGATAACACCGCAAACACCTGCACTTTTTGAGGCTGCGGAGAAAACAATCGAACGCCGCCTTTCAAAGGGAGGAGGCCATACAGGCTGGAGCCGTGCATGGATAATCAATTTCTATGCAAGGCTGCAGAATGGAGACGAAGCTTTCAGCCACATCATGCAGCTTCTTGCAAAGTCAACACTTAATAATCTTTTCGACACCCACCCGCCCTTTCAGATCGACGGTAATTTCGGGGGCACTGCAGGTGTAGCGGAGATGCTCATACAGAGCCATCAGGGCTTCATCGAACTTTTACCGGCCCTGCCTTCAGCCTGGCCTGAAGGCAGGGTAAAGGGACTGGTGGCAAGAGGCGGATTCGTGGTTGATTTGGAATGGGAAAAGGGAATATTAAAGAATGCCCTGGTACTGTCAAAGAACGGCGGACCCTGCAAAATCAAATATGAAAATAGTTTCGTTGAACTGGAGACCTCACCCGGAATAGTTTATACAATCAACCCTGCATCAATGACCCGGGAAAGCTGGAGAGCATCGCCGGAAACAGTTGCCAGGCTCTCGCAAAACCAGCCCGCCATCAACTATTACGAAGAAAATGTCCCTGAATATACATTGCCGGACCCCCTCCTGACAAGCAACGGGAAAAGAGTCAGTACCGGGCGTATGTGGAGAGATACCCGCAGGCCTGAGATCCTGGAGCTCTTCAGGGAGAATGTTTACGGCAGGGTTCCGGATACACCATATGAGCTTGACTTTAAGGTTGTAAATGTTGACAACAAGGCAATGAACGGTGAAGCTGCGCTGAAGGAGATTGATATTACTGCCACTTCAGACGGGAAATCACTTACTGTCCGGCTTACTCTTTTTGTACCGAACAAGGCACCGAAGCCTGTACCGTCATTTCTGCTCATCAATAACCGCGCTGTGTCAAACACCGATCCAACCCGCGAATCAAGGAGTGAATTCTGGCCTGCAGAAGAGGTAATTGCCAGAGGTTACGGGATTGCAGCCTTCAGTAATGCAGATGTGGATCCCGACAACTTTGATAACTTTCAGAATGGCATTCATGGAATCCTCGACAGGGGAGAAAGAGGGGGCGATTCGTGGGGTACATTAGCAGCATGGGCCTGGGGTGCAAGCCGGTGTATGGATTATTTTGTGACAGATCCGGATATTGATGCCGGCAAGGTAGCCGTTGTCGGCCACTCGAGAGGAGGAAAGACAGCCCTGTGGGCGGGTGCAGAGGATGAGCGGTTCGCAATGGTAGTGGCCAACGAATCAGGTTGCGGAGGGGCAGCACTGGCACGCCGGCGCTTCGGAGAGACAATAGAAAGGATAAATGCCTCCTTTCCGCACTGGTTCGCACTTAACTACAGGAAGTACGCGAATAATGAAGATGCCATGCCTGTCGATATGCACATGCTGATGACACTGATTGCACCGAGAGCACTCTATGTGGCCTCGGCAAGCGACGACCTGTGGGCTGACCCGAAAGGTTCATACCTGTCACTGTACAATGCCGGCCCAGTATACAGACTCCTGAAAACACCATCTGACCTGCCGGAAAAAATGCCTCCTCAGGATGAACAGGTAATTAGCGGAAAAATAGCCTATCATGTCAGAAGCGGAACACATAATATGCTGCTGAAAGACTGGTACTGGTTTATGGATTTCGCTGATATGGTATTGAAATGATGCTATAATTCCTGATTCTTCATTTCAACAGGCACATTGTTGTTTTCAGCAAACTGAAGTATCATTTCCTTAATGGGACCAATCCTGTCGGTGAAGGTTGTACCGAACCTTAATACGGACTTTTTTCCGTTTTTCATGGAAAAAGCAATGCTCAGGGTGAAAATTTCAATTCTTGCGATATCATCTGAACCCATTATGGCTGCAGGAAGGATGGAATTCTTTTTCAGCCTGATAATCTTATTGTCAATTTCAATGAACCTTACAGCCCTGCCGAGACCGGCCATAATCTGGTAGTAACTGAATCCGGCAAGAAAGATTATTGTAATCCAGAGAGTTATGTCAGGTTCGGATAACCTGAAGTTGTATAAGAGCCAGAAAATGGCCACAAAAAAACAGATCAATCCCAGAATGATCTGGAATATTTTGGTGATCCTGTTGCCCTCGCTTATCTCGAGGGAGAAATAGGTTTTTGCCATGGCAAGCAGTTCTTAATCAATAGTTACCGTTACCGGGTCCACTGCAAAGGTACATAAAGTGTGACTAACAGACCATCTTCAAGGGTTTTTTGTTATTTTTAGACGGGAAATAATGATGAAAAAAAGCCTTACCTCAGTATCTCCGGCAAGAATAATGCTGTTCTTGTTCTTTGTTGCACATTTTCTCTATTTTACCCTGCTGAACAGATACCACCTTTACTACCAGGAACAGATACAGCTTTTCCGTTTCGACTGGAATTATCTGGAAGGGTTTCTTGCAAAACCGGGAGGTATCTCAGAGTATATCGGGACATTTTTCATTCAGTTTTACCTTATTCCGCTTGCAGGACCGGTTCTGGCAACCCTCGCCGGAATACTTGCATATCTCCTCACAAAAAGCATCCTGAAGAGGATCGGTGTGTCAGGCATTTTTTTTTGCCTGATCCCGGTAATGATAATAGCGGCGCTCCAAAGTGATCATGTTTACTATTTTGGACACACTGCAGGATACCTGCTCTCTTTGTCGCTTGTTTCTTTCTGTATTGCCTTAAGAAATGAAAAACTCAGGTATCCGGCAGCGATAGCAGGGATTATTGCTCTCTATCCGGTTGCCGGAGGCTTCGCTATTGTTACCTCAATAGTTCTCATCATTTATGAAATATTCTTTCAGGCCGGCAAAAAACGATGGGTCGCCATAACCGTTTTTATGCTCTTCTCAGGTATTTATCCTTATCTCCTGTGGACAGGAGTTTACTATCAGACGATCGGATCAGCATGGCTTACACCGATCTTGTTCATCAGTAACGAGTATACGAGGTACTGGCTGATTGCACTGGTTGCCTGGATTCCCCTGATTATACTGACGGAGGGTATCATAAGGCTTGTTTTAAGGAAGCCATCAGTTTCATTACCATGGAATCTTAAAACCGTTTTGGCCGGAATGGCCGGGTTTCTCATAATTGCTATGCTGATATTGAAATTTGCCTATGATCAGAGGACAGAGAAGCTGCTTGGGATAGATTACCACGTTCAGAAGGGCACGTACGAAAAAGCTCTTGAGATTTCCGTGGAACTGGAAGGTTCAAACCCGATAGCGGTTTATCTTACGAATCTTGCACTTGCCCGATCAGGCAGTCTGGGTGACAGGTTGTTCCATTACCATCAGATTGGCTCACAGGGATTAAAGCTTGACTGGGGCGATGATGCTTCCGCATTTTTCGGTTCGGAGGTATTCTATCATATCTCATACATAAATGAAGCATACCACTGGGCTTTCGAGGCGATGGTGTCAAAGGGACATTCTCCGCGCGTACTGAAAAGGCTGGTTCAAACCTCTGTGATTAACGGAAGTTATGGCGTCGCTGAAAAGTTTCTTAACATTCTGGACCAGACACTCTTTTACAGGAAATTTGCCAGGCAATACAGGAATTATATCAATGTGCCGGAACTTTTACAGAATGACATGGAGATCAGTGAGAAACAGCGCTATACGGTCCATGCTGATTTTTTCGCCGATGTAACTGATCTTGAGTTTGTTCTGATAAAACTACTGGAAAATCACCCAGATAACAGGAATGCATTCGAATACCTTATGTCATTATATCTCCTTGACAATAATCTCAACGGATTTGTCGAAAACATTTACAGGCTGAAGGATGCAGGGATTAAAGAGATTCCTGTTCATTACGAAGAAGCATTGCTTATTTATATGGCAGATTCACAGACAGAGGCTATCCCGGAAGACTACTCAGTAAGGGAAGAGACCAGGCAGAGATTTAACGATTACATCAGGACTTACTCTTCATTTCAGGGTAATCCCGACAGGCTGCCCCTGTTTATGAAAACGCGCTTTGGCACTACCTATTGGTATTATCTCCAGTTTATGTGATCAAACAGCTATAATTGCATACATATTTATATAAATGACGTACACTCTGAAAAGAAATACATTTTGTGCCTGCTTCCTCGCCCTGCTGATTCTCGCCGGCACAGGATGCAGGACCACTGGCGAAGCAGATGAAAGCTTAGATTCATTTCCTGCAATAACCCCTGATTATTCAGGAATAACTATCCCGCCTAATATTGCACCGCTTAATTTCGTTGTTAACGAAGAAGGCAGGAGGTTTAGGGTTGGGTTTCAAGATTCTGATAATAAGGGATTTATGGTAAGATCACGAAACAAAACCATAAGGATCCCTGCAAGAAAGTGGCAGCGGCTGCTTAACAGACCTTCCGGGAATGAGATAAAAACAGTGGTGCAGGCAAGAAGGAACGGCCGCTGGATAAGTTTCAGGCCGGTTGTAAATAGGGTGGCAGGCCATGAGATTGACGGATATCTGGTTTACAGGCTGATAGAGCCTGGTTTTGAGATGTGGGGCAAGATGGGTATTTATCAGCGTTCCCTGGAGAGTTTCAGGCAGAAGCCGATAATGCTCAATACAATGAGTAACCACAACTGTATGAACTGTCACTCGTTTGCAGGTAACGACAGCAAGACCATGATGTTTCACATGAGGGGAAGGCTTGGCGGAACGATCGTGTATCGGGAAGGCATCCTCGAAAAGCTTGATACGAAGACGGATGAAACCATTTCGGCAGGTGTTTACCCGTCGTGGCACCCCGATGGCAGATTTATAGCGTTCTCTGTAAATAAGATAACTCAGTGTTTTCATGCGATCCCGGGAAAAAGGATTGAGGTTATCGATACATTGTCGGATGTGATTGTATATGACGCCCAGCTAAAGGAGGTCTTAACATGTAAAGCACTGTCAGCAGGCGACCGGCTTGAGACATTCCCGTCATGGTCGCCCGATGGAAAATACCTCTATTTCTGCAGCGCAGAACTGCAACCCCTGCATAAATTTGACAGCATCCGCTACGACCTGATGCGAATTGCCTTTGATCCCGAAGCAGTTAAGTTCGGAAATGTCGATACAGTGGTTTCCTCTGCCCGTACAAGCATGAGTGTGTCTTTCCCACGCGTTTCCCCTGACGGGAGATTTGTCCTCTTCTGCATGTCGATGTACGGAAATTTCACCATCTGGCACCCCGACAGCGACCTCTACCTGCTGGATCTTGAAACGGGGGAGATCTCAAAGCCGGATAT
>CAYRQY010000120.1:0-7706 GCA_964426435.1 uncultured Rikenellaceae bacterium
CCTGACTGTAACCCGGTACCCTCCGTGAAGTTGCTTATATCACCCTTTCCTGAGAGCAGTCCTGCTCCAAGCAGAAGAACAATAAGCCCCACCTTCATTATGGTGAGGATGTTTTGGATCCTTGCGCCTGTCTTGATGCCGCGGTAATGGATCCAGGTGAATATTACAATAACGCTGATTGAGATGAGCTTCTTTGTTGCTTCCGGGCCCATTATCCCTGAGGTTTCGAACCAGCCGGTAAATCCGGGGATCGCCCTGGTGAAATATTCGCTGAAGCCCATGGCCGATGCAGCTATAGGCGCTGAAAATCCTACAATGAATGATACCCATCCGCTCAGGAAGCCGAATATGGGATGATAAAGTCTTGAAAGAAAAAGGTACTCACCACCCGCTCCGGGCATTGCCGCTCCAAGCTCACCATAACTCAGAGCCCCGCAGAGGGCAATAATACCTCCAACAGCCCAGAGCACCAGCATGAGGACAGGATCGTTGAGACCAGCCAGCAGTAATCCCGATGTAGTGAAAATACCTGCGCCAATCATGTTGGCTATGACAATATTTGTTGTTGGGAATAATCCCAGTTTCCTCTGCAGTTTTTCTTCGGCCATAAGTTGAATTAATTATTTTGCTGATTTCTTGTAACTTATCGATACTCCCCCTCCGGCATTGTTGACGGTGGTCTCGTAGTTGGGAAGGCTCCTGACGTAATCAAGAAATTCATCCTGGCCGCTTCTGAAACCTCCGCGTCCGCCACGTCCGCCAAAACCGCCGGAACTCCTGTCATAAACATTATGCGCGGTAAAACAACCGCCAACCTTTAGCTTGGGATCAAGATCGATGAAATAATTTTTATACCAGTCCTTGTCCGCGTCGCTGAAAACAAAATCAAAGGGTCCCTTAAGCTCTTTTACAAGAGTATGGGCGTTGGCCAGACGGGCATCAATATATTCCGAGAGGCCTGCCTGCCTGAAATTCTCAACCGCCGTACGGTGCCTGTCGGGATCTATCTCAATTGTTATGAGCTTACCTCCTGTCTTGCTGAGGGCCCATGCGATCCATATTCCGGAATGACCGGTTGATGTGCCGATCTCGAGCGCGCTTTTGTAATTGTTTTTAACGATAATGTCATGAAGCAGCTGGCCGTCGATTGATGGAACGTTCATATCATACCATCTCCTGCTGTTGTCGCCGAGGAACTTCTTAACCTTCTCGTCAAGAGCCGGATTGGACTTCAGCGCCTGCGACACTGCCTGCTGATATACCATCAGCAGGAACAGAACGGAACAAATAATCGGAAAAAAGGATTTCAGATTTTTCATGGCTTTAAAGATAAAAGAACTTATTAAATCTATTCTAAGAACGTTTGCAACTTATCAATCACTGACTAACTGACAACGGAAATGATCACTTTATTCCATTTCAAGAGGTCAAAACAAAACTGATTACCGATTGTTATTATTAACAGGGAATAATCTGAATATTACTGTCTATATTTGGGTTTGAATTTTAAAATACTTAATACGGTACAATATGAGCTTCTATGATTTTATTACGAACAGCGGAAAGAATATCTGCAAGGACAACTTTATAAATCTTGTTCAGGTTGCCAGGGTTGACGGAAAGATAAGCGAAAAGCAGATGAAGATTCTTCACAAGGAGGGAAGGAAGTTCGGACTTACCGAACCCGAGATTGACACTCTGATCGAATCGGAAGGCATCCATTCATATAATCCTCCCTACAGCCTGAGAGGGAAATTTGTTCACCTTTACAATATCGCTGAAGTAATCCTGGACGACGAAGTTGTAACGGATGACGAAAAAAAGCTCGTTAAGAAATTTGCAGTTGAGGCAGGTTTCAGGGATGAGATACTCGACGATCTGATGGTACTTATCTTTGATGGAATTCAGAAAGGAGAGACCGAAGAGAACCTCTTCAGGGAATTTAAGAAGAAGTTCTTCTGAACCACATCTTTACATTCCTATTTACAGCAATATTTAACCCAGTTCGGAAATTTTACGAAGAAGGGTTTTATCAGCAATTGATAACTCCTTTCCCTGAATTCTTATAATTCCCTCCTGCCTTAGTTCAGTCAGGAGTCTCACAGTGTTTTCTTCGGAGATTGCCGACATCTCACCAAGTTCTTTCCTGGTTACCGGCAGCTGATATTTATCGTCTCCGTAAAATTGTGCCAGGTACAGGATACTCTCCGCTATCCGGCCCCTTATGTTCTTTTGATTAAGGCATATGAGCTTGTTCATGATAAGCGCAACAGAGCGTCCGAATGCCTTGTTGAGCCTCAGCAGCACTTCATGATTCTCGAGATATAGTTTTTTAAGGAAATCGAGATCCACCATGCACACCTTCGAATCTTCAATGGCGGTTACGGAATATGTGTACCGGATGCTCTCGAAGAATGACAGGAGACCGATATATGCAGGAGGTTTCATCAGGTAAAGGATAATATTATGCCCGTTGATGCCTTCAATGAAAAGCTTTGCAGTCCCTTCAACCAGGTATATCGCGTGGCTTACGCTTTCGCCCTGCTTGCATATCTTTTCGCGTTTGCTGAAGTGGGCCTGTATGCTCCTGATGCCCGGATACGGCATGCCCGACACTTTTACTGCTTCGTATATATCACATTTCTGCTGACACTCCTCACACGACATATTCTTTGTAATCCTCATCCGACAAGGTGTTAATGCTCACAGACCTGATCCGTTCATCCTGCTGTTTGTGTTTCGCGGGGAACGTATGCGGGTGCGTTAAATTCTTTCCGACAAATATAGTTGATTTATTATATTGATATAAAACAATGTTACATTGCAAGAACATTAAATATCCAACGTGTAACAAAATCTCTATTTTAGCTTGCCTTAAAATCATTAAAAACCTTTAAATCTATATGGAATCATCGGATCAATACAACTTCAGCATTTTCAGGCCGAGGAATCTCCATGGCAGGAAAAACAGAAATGTAATTTTCACAATGCTTCTGATCTGGGTGGTAGCTGTGTTTGGTTTCCAGTTACTGCTAAGGATTATACAAAAACCGACACCTGAGAAATCCCTGGCACCATTTGAATCTGTATGGCCAAAGGCTGGAACCAATGACCTGTCGCCGGCTGATTACAGAAGTTTGCTAAGTTCATTCGTGATGGTAAAAGGAAAGAACATGGTAAAGCCGGTGGATCAGGAACTGCTTTCTGATGCGATTAGCTGTGCAGTTTTTTCCTCAATGCCCGACACGCTGAGAAATTACCTTCTGGAGGGAGTCGGCGAGATTAAGTCGATGAAATCGGGATTGCTGACGGCAAGGGGTAATGAATATCTTGAACTGACCGAAAGGATTAAAAGCAGATACCTGTTAATAACGGAGCTGAGCGAACCTTATTCGGGCTTCAGGGCAGGTTCCCTGGAGGCTCCGATCTTTGCAGCCAGTCTTAACGATACTTATCCTTCTTCGTTGGCCGATCCGGCATTTGCAGTACTTCCTGAAATCATGAGATTCTATCTGACGCATTATCAGTCGGTCCTGACTGACACAAAATTCCTGGGATTCCCATTTCACTATTTCTATACCGCGGTGTTCCTGCTGGTGTTGTTCATAGCTTTGTGTATTGTATATAATGTGCTGGTGGAATGGAGACTGCGTAAGGAAGGAGTTGTGGAATAATTAATAATTGCATACGAATGAAAAAAATATATTTATCCCTGGTTCTCGCTTTTTCGGGTGTTTTGTCAGCCAATGCCGAGAGCCTTACACAGCTTGAAGGAAGTTTCAAGACCGGACCGGCCATTATCCTGATAGCTATTCTGGTGATATTTGTTCTTGTCGGGGTCTTTTTCCGGGCGAAGGATCCGGCAGATTATTATGCTGCCGGAAGAAAAATATCGCGGGTTGGTTCCGGAATGGCCATTGCTTCAAACTGGATGAGTGCCGCCTCTGTTCTGGGGATGGCGGGAATGATGTATGGTTTCGGGTACAATGGTCTTGCATATGTTGTTGGCTGGACGGGCGGCTATGTGCTTCTGCTGATACTGATGGCTGCCCAGATCCGCAAGTACGGAAAGTATACGGCACCCGACTTTATCGGCGACCGTTACTATTCGCGCGATCTCAGGATAGCCAGCGCTATTTTCACAATCCTCATTTCCTTTGCATATTGTGTCGGGCAATTCGGCGGGATAGGCCTTATGTTCAAATGGATTATGGGTCTTGACTATGCCTGGGCAGTGATAATAGGAGCATCTGTTGTACTGGTTTATACACTGCTCTCCGGTATGATTGGGGCAACCAAGAACATGCAGATTCAGTATGTGATTATTGTAACATCGTTTATTCTCCCAACCTTCATAATGGCCTTTAAGTTCGATTATTTCTGGCTATTGCCGCAGGTAGGCTATGGGGCGGTGGTGACCGATATTGTTCAGGGGATACCTGCCCCGAATCTCTCTGCGGGTGCAGCCCTTCTTAATGCATACGGACATGATTTTTCCGTCGTACCCAGTCCGGAGTATGCCATGCCATGGGATCCCTCAACCGGCACGAACTTCTTCCAGTGGATGGCCATCTGTTTTTCGCTGATGGTCGGGACGGCAGGATTACCTCACGTGATTCAGCGTTTCTATGTGGTGCCGAAAGTTACTGATGCACGCTGGTCGGTAGTATGGGGGCTCTTTTTTATATCACTCGTTTACTGGACGGCTCCAATCTATTCAGCTTTCGGGAGAATCCTGTCAGCTAGTCCTGAAGTAGGAGTGTTGGCGAAGGATGCAATTGTGGTGTATACGGCCCAGCTTGCCGGCATAAACTCACTGATTGTCGGCCTGCTTGCCGCGGGAGCAATATCGGCGGCATTTTCGACGGTTTCGGGATTGCTGGTAGCAGGAGCCTCGGCATTCTCCCACGATCTTTACGTAAGAGTTATAAATCCGGATTCGACGCCTAAGAAGCAGCTTAAGATCGCCAGGATCGGGACAGTAATAATGGCTCTTGCCGTTACCATAGTTGCCCTGCTCAAACTCGGACTGATTGCCCAGCTGGTATCTGTCGCCTTCTCGATGGCTGCCTGTACAATCTTCCCGCTCTTCCTGCTCGGTATCTGGTGGAGCGGATCAAACCGCGCGGGAGCAAAGGCAGGACTCGCTGCCGGGGTGCTTGTTACTACAATATCAATTACATATTTCATTGTCGGATTAAGCGGGGGATCACTTCCCGGACAGGAGTTTATCTCCTACTGGCTCAACGTGTGGTATTTCGCCTGGATAGGGGCTCCGCTTGCAGTAATAGTGAATATTGTTGTCAGCAAACTCACAACTCCCACGCCTTTGGAGATCAAAAAATTCCTGGCTGAACAGGTCCATAACTGATGAAGCTGAAGGATATCTTCATAATAACACAGGGAACGAGGAAAATACTGGCAATAACCTTATCGGTAACATTACTGGCAATTGTTTTTGCATTCTTTTATTACCGGTCAATAAACAGATCCGAAGATCCGCGCATTGCAGCGGCCCGGAGACTTCTTGCCGAATACGGACAGGTAACCGGTGGTGTAAACAGCAGAGAGTCATTCCGGCTTCTCGACAGCGCCTTTGCAATATTCGGCTCTCTGCCCGATTATGCCAATTCATTCGAAAAGGGTGTCATATACAATAACAAATGCAGCGCTTTTCTGCTGAATGCGATCTATGCCGGCGAAACAGACGGAGGAGAAAAGGGCAGCCTGCTTGATCTTGCGATGAAGTATTGCGACAGCAGTATAATTGTGTATAAACAATGGCTCAGTAAATGGGAACACCTGTCGGCTGAAGCCATTGCCGGAGAACTGAGACATTTTATGAACGAGAATGATCCTGCATTCAGGGGTCATGATTTCAGCAGGATTTTCAGACGAAGGGTTGAGGACATTATTGCTGCGCAGTATGAAACACCAAGGAGGCTTTCGGTAAGCTACACCAACAAGGCAACTATCTACAGACATCTGCATGAACCTGATTCCGCCCTGGAGTATAACAGGATAGCCCTTACTCTGTGGAAGGATAACAGGACGGCAAAAAGCAACCTCAGCGTTCTGATGGGGGGAGAACCTGTTAAACCGAAACTTATTGAATCGTTATTCCCTCCGGAAAGAAAAAAGAAATAGCAAATGCATTATTCATATACACCAGACGCATTGTAAAAACTGCCTAATAATATGATTATGAAACGTTTTTTAATGACATTAGCCTGTTTGGCAACTTTTTTCCCCGGTATTTTGTCTCAGGAATCTGATTCCGGATGGGGAATAAAATTCTCGGGGTTTGTAAAAACCGATTTCTTTTATGACACAAGACAATCGAGCGCCTCCAACGGACTGAGGGAAGGTCACTTTTACCTCTTCCCCGATAACGTCCTTCCTGATGTAAAGGGGAACGATATTAATGCCAACCCCTCCTTCCATATCCTTGGCATACAGTCGCGTATAAAGGGAGACATAACAGGGCCCGATGCCTTTGGCGCAAAAACCTCGGGAGTCATTGAGGCGGAGTTCTTCGGCACCGGCGAATCAGACATAAACGGCTTCAGGCTTAGGCATGCCCTGGTTAAGATGGACTGGACCGGCACCTCTTTAACCATTGGCCAGTCGTGGCATCCGATGTTCATTGCCGAGAGCTTCCCGGGAACAATAAGCTTCAATACAGGGGCGCCATTCACGCCTTTCAGCCGGAATCCGCAGGTACGCCTTACAGGAAAAATTGAAAGTGTCAGCCTCTCCTTAACTGCCTATTCGCAGCGCGATTTCACCTCACCGGGACCCGACGGGAACAGCAATAAATACATGCGCAACAGCAGGCTTCCCGGCCTGAACCTGCAGTTGCGACTGCCGGCAGGGGAGAGTTTTACAGCCTGGACGGGGGTTGATTATAAAAGGCTCAGGCCTGAACTGAAAAGCGCAGCAAATGCAGAAGCTGACGCCACAATAGGTAGCTTCTCGGTATTTGCGAATTTAAAGATTAAAAGTAATCCCGTAAACCTTATGATGATGGGAGTGTATGCCCAGAATGCTGCGGACCTTATGATGACAGGGGGATATGCCGTTACACGGATTTCAGGAATGTATGAAGAGAACAAGACATACACAAATCTTAACACTGCCAGCTGCTGGCTCGATCTGAGCACAAACGGGAAGCGGGTGACCGGGGGGCTTTTCGCGGGATTCTCAAAGAACCTGGGCTCAGGTGAACTGATTACCGGGGATGTTTATGGCAGGGGCACCAGCATCGATCATCTCTTCAGGGTTTCACCGCGGATAACGATCACTGAAGGCCGTCTCAGCTTTGCCGGCGAGATAGAACGTACGGCAGCCGCCTACGGAACAATGCAGAATACCGGCAGGGTGACTGATACAAACAGGGTATGCAACATGAGAATCCTGTTCAGCACAATCTACAGGTTCTAGATCGTCTCCGTGAAGAAATCGCTTCCCGCTTTCAGCATAAGGTTGCTGACATCAGCAATAGCCTGTTCTGCAATATAATACAAGCCGGTATCCAGTAACTGGAAATCAACTGTATTGTCAGGTTCAACCTCCTTCGCGATACTTTCTGCCTGGTGATTCAGCCTTATCGAGGTCAGATCCTTCCATGCCCTTATCGATCCTGAAAGAAGACCGGCATCAAGAAACTTACCAGAGTACAGTCCCAGGAGCCTTTCGACGGTGGA
>CAYRQY010000121.1:0-7669 GCA_964426435.1 uncultured Rikenellaceae bacterium
GCCAGCGGATAACATCCATATAGTGGACTCCCCAGTTCCCCATCTGGCTGGAGTAGTCGCTCCACCATCTGAATTTATAAGGGTGAATATTAAACTGGTAAGGCCTGTAGGCTCTTGGACCCAGCCACATATCCCAGTTGAGATCAGCAGGGGGATTTTCCGGTTTCATTCTGCCGATCCCGTCGGGAAACATATTATCTATCCTGTGGGCCATTCCAACAGAGATTCTGCCGATTTTTCCCGCGGGAATCTCATTGGCGAGTTTCTGGTAAACCCGTGCGCCTCTCCTGTTAAGCCCCACGGCGACTATCCTTTTTGATTCTGCCTGAGCTTTGACCATTTCCCTTCCCTCCTTCAGGGTTATAGTCAATGGCTTTTCCACATAAACGTCCTTACCGGCTTTAGCTGCACCTATCATCTGTATAGCGTGCCAGTGATCGGGTGTGGCAATCACAACAGCATCTATATCCTTGTTTTCCAGTAGTTTACGAAAGTCATTATAGAGGACTGGCTTATCCTGGAATTTCTCGCCCATCTGCGGGATCCTGCCGCCCAGTTCTGTCAGATACCGGGGATGGACTTTAGTTCTGTCGCGCAGCATATAGGGTTCATAAGTATCGCAGAAAGCAGCAGTCCTGACATCGGGTTGGTTCATGAAAAGTTCCAGGAGCTGAGTACCCCTGTTGCCAAGTCCTATGAATCCGACGTTAATTCTCTCGCCGGCTCCGATTATTTTGCTATAGGTTGAAGCGTTTATTCCCGGGGCTCCCAGTGCAACGCCGGCGGTTACAATACCTGTTTTAGTGATAAAATCGCGGCGGGAGGTTTTTCTCTTTTTCATCGTCTGGTTGAATTAGAACAGAAAAATACTGATTTTTTTCAAGAGTCACAATCTTTCTCAGGATAATGAGGTAATCGTAATATTATCAAAGGAGAATTATTATCCTTTAATAATTATTATCAAAAGATAAAACCCGCCTCCAGGACAGCCTATCTTACTGTAAAAACCCTTCTTAAAGATATGGGAGCCCCATCTGCCGTCAATCCCTGAATATCTATCACATAATCCGACCTGTAATCAGATGACCAGAACTCGAGCGTGACCTTCCCGTCAGCACCTGGACTGACCGCCGGATTCCAGTAAAGGGTATTCCTGAAGTAGGGCTCCCGGGATTCCCGTGCCTCCATGACCGAATAATCGGCAGATGTGAATGGTATATAATCGTGACTGATAGTATATGGAAACCTTACGGCATTCGCAGGTAACGGATAAGCGCTGTAATCTTCAGACTTTGTGATTATATTCACTATACCGTAAAAATGAAATCCGCCCACAAGGTGTTCGTTTCTGACTATATCTATCCTCTCCACAATCTCAGGATTCATTTCCGTTATTATAGCAGGATCATCTATAATTACCCCGTTAACCATCAGGGTGGCATCTTCCTCGTATGTCCTGTTATCAAACGGATTGCTGACCGTAATTCCGTATCTGGCCCTGCCTGTCCTCATTGAGACTCCGGGAATCAACTCAAAAAACACCTCCTGCATGGCGGGAAGAAGGATATAGTCCGACATCCTCAGTTCCATATCGGGAATTCCGTAGAACCTCGCTCTCTTGACCGGTGTCCCTTTCCCGGTCAGGAGCTCACCGGCAGGACTGATTCCGTATATCTTCGATACCTGATGGTTAGTGCTCCATTCTTCAATATAACCCGGAACCACGGCAATGATTGTATCCATTATTATTTCAAATTCCCGGTATGCCTCCAGGAAAGGAGATAAGATATTTATGAGATTACCGTCCGGGTTATCTTTAAGGCTTATTACAATCTCCTGCGGGATATCCTCATTATCGATCATAAAACTGAAGCTGCCCGCAGAGTCCGTGACAGCATACCGGAAAAATGCCTCCTTCCCGGGAACTGTGAGAAACACGATCTGGTTACCAATAACCGCACCCGGCTTCTGTCTTATCAGCCTTCCTGACAACAGATGCCCGGTTATCTCAGGCTTTTGCTGATTATTCGCGATGCCAGGGTTTCGTAAACTTAACCTAAGATACTCATCTATTGTTGAATACCGTTCTTTATCCGACCCTGCAGCCACTGAAACACTGAGATTTGCCTCCTCCGGAGACCGGAAAATATTCCTGTCGAGCTCAATTTCCAGTGTGATCTTCTCCCTCCTGCCGGTTATCGCTGGAGCCATAAGAGAGACAGAATTATCAGATCCGGTTTGTGACCCCAGCTTATGCTCACGAGTGATTACCCTTCTGAATTCATTTCTGCTGAAAATATTATATATCTCAACCGGTCTGGTAAAACAATGCCCGGCATCAGTGCTTTTCATCACATTCGTGTATGCCCTCAGGAAATAAGTGCCGGGACTGAGAGTATCAGGCAGCTGGAAACATCCTGATCCAAGTCCTTTGCTTAAGGGGATACGTTTTTGTACGACAGGAATATTCCGGCAGTTAAGCAGTTCAATGTATGCGATAGTGCTTACTCCGGGAGTGTTCCTGTTGTTCCTGTCGAATAGATAAGCCGCAAACCAGAAAAATTCTCCCGCGATGTATTCGTCCCTGTCCGTGTGGAGCCAGATATCTTCAAACGGAATGTTTTTATCTTCATTCTTAACAAGAGGCTGACCTGTCAGGCTGTTTATCAGAAGGCCCGGCAGAATAATGATAATCACGAGAATCAGGTTTCTTGGCATATTGATCTTTTCATTAAACCTCTGTTATTCATCAGGCCAGAAATCAGGTCTTACCGTACTTCCCCTGGTTGTGCAATCTGCACAGCGAAGCTGATCGGTGTATGTCTTTGTGCCTTCATCATAGTTCATGATGATTATCCAGTAGATATCCCCGAGATATCTGATCGTCTGGTTAATCGGAACCGTTGCATATGGGCATCCCGAATAAAGGTCCTTTAACCCGGCAAAGTAATCCTTTATAAATATCCTCCGTGAAACCGCGGAAGAAACGCTGAAGTAACCAAGTACCTGCTCTTCGGGATCTGCCACATTCCTCATATTGCCTTCAACGTTCATCGGTATGACATCGTAAAGGCCGCCTGTTTTGTCAGTCATTTTCTGGATCTTCTCCCAATAGCGAAACTCTTCTTCACTGATGGTATATTGCGTAACCAGCATGCTATACAACTCCCTTAGCCTGTCGTCTGTCTCGGTGGCAATACTCTTTAGCGGGAACCTGCTCACCTTTGATTCAGTAAGGTAGGATGTATTGCCAAGGAACACCTGGTTTGACTCCAGTGTTATCCAGCAGATGTTGTTGGGCACCAGATAGGGAAGCCTTATCATCCATGTTTCGGAATAGTCCCATCTGAAGTGCCTTGCATTGTTTGACGGATCGCGGGTATCAAGGTATATCCGGCAACCCTCGACGACCTGGCCAAGCTGATTAAGCTTGACAAACTCCTTCTCATAATAAAGGCTGTCAATCGGAGGGCTTGCTGTCATTTCGACGAACGATGAAACATAGAGACCGGTAAATGTATTGACCAGGAGGGCATACATTCTTCCCGGCACTCCCCTGAATTGTCGCGGATCGGTATAATAACAGCCCGGCTCTTTCTCTGTGAGTGTCCACATGTTGCCCTTGTCGTCCTTTATCTGGACAATGGCCGATCTGACGGGTACCGGGTTCAACAGCTTGTCAAGGGGCATTGACATTGAGACCTTTACCCTGTTCGCCACTGGCTGGTCAGTTATCATTCCCTCAATAACAACCATTTGCTTCGCATCCTTGCTCTCCGGAATAAACTCTGTTACACAGCCTCCTGTCAGCAGTATAAGAACCATTCCCGGTATGAACTTCAGGATATTCATCTTATTAAAAATCAAAGCTATAAGTTATCGAAGGAATTGCACTACCAAACACTGAGAGTCTGTAACCTTTTATGCGGTTATCCTCCTCCCTGAAATAGACTGAGTAAACGTTTGCCCGGCCCAGTGCATTGTAAACAGAGATTGTCCAGTGCGGGCGGGCGATCCTGTTTATCCTGAGGTTGCCGCTGATCATAATTGAGAGATCAAGCCGTGAGTAATCGGGGATCCTGTACTGGTTGCGTCCGGAATAAACCGGAACTGAAATTCCCCCGATCTGGTAGACTCCAACCGGATATGTTATTGGTCTGCCCGTATTGTAAATGTAGCTGGCCGAGAAGCTGAAACGCCTGGAAAAAAGGAAGTTGAATGTCGCATTAAGGTCATGCGGCTTATCAAAATTCGCAGGGAACCATTTCCCCTTATTGATAAGTTCTTCGCTGAACTCCGTAACGCTTCTTATCAGGATCCTCGAATAGGTATATCCTGCACTCCACCTGAGCCTTCCCTCTGTGCTCCTGATATTCAGCTCAAGACCATATGCCCTTCCCTTTACATTAATGACTTCCGTTTCTGTATTCTCGTTCATCACCAGCTTTGCTCCTCCCTTGTAATCAATCATATTCTGTATACTCTTGTAATAAAGTTCGGCTGATGTTTCTATGCTGTTCCTGAGGAGCGTCTTATAAAACCCGATGGCTACCTGATCACCTTTCTGGGGTTTCAGGTAGTAATCGCAAAGCTTCCATGTGTCGGTTGGAGAGATGGCTGTTGTATTTGAAAGGAGGTGAAGATATTGCCTTGTCTTATTGTAGTTGATCTTGAATGAACTGTTATCCGGGAACCTGTAATTAATGGAGAGTCTCAGCTCAGGCCCCGCATAAGACCTGACAATACGGTTCGCCGGAATAATGAGAGTGTCGGTAATTGTTGACAAAGCTTTTGGCAGTTCGTTATCATAAAGCATAATATCTGACGGGCCAAAGGCAACGAATGATGAGAACCTGATCCCCGCGTTGAGTGACAAGGAACCGGTGAGGGTATATTTCTCGTCAAAATAGACGGCTGATTCGAAAGCCCTTTCACGGGGAATCAGGTGAGGTATGACCAGGGATGAATCGTTTGAAGGAAGAAAATCACCGGGCTTGATTGAATAGCCTGTGAAATCAGCACCGAAGTTTATCTCGCTCCGGCCTTCCGGGTACCAGTTGAAATCTGCCTTCAGTCCTGAACTTCCTACCTTGTGAACCATAACGAATCCATCCTGGAGAACTTTCTCGCTGGTTATCTCATACCTGTAATTGCTGGTGTTCAGAATGACCTGCGAGAAGAGCCTGTTGCTGAAAAGATGCCGCCACTTGAACGAAATTATGTTATTGTCATACCTGTAGAGTGTATCAGAGTTAAGGCGGAAGGCATCGTTGCTGACATAGGAAGAGAGTTCGATTTTGTTGCTTTTGTCTATATCGTAAGAGATCCTTCCGTTGATATCGTAGAATGAGGCCATGCTGTTTCTGAGCCACTGGTTGTCAATTTGTTTGAATATCCAGTTTGAGTAGGTGCTTCTTCCTGTCAGGATAAATGAACACTTATCCTCGATCAATGGTGCTTCGATCATTAGGTTGGCAGTTACGGGACTGATTCCTGCCCTGCCTGCGAACTCCTTTCTGTTGCCATCTTTGGGAACAATATCAAGAACCGACGAGATGCGTCCTCCGTACCTGGCCGGAATTCCTCCCTTGTACAGGGTTACATCCCTGATTATTTCTGAATTGACCGCTGAGAAAAAGCCGAAGAAATGGTTTGAGTTATAGAGTGGTGCGCCGTAAAGGAGGATAAGATTCTGGTCGGCGGATCCTCCCCGCACATTAAAACCCGATGATCCTTCCCCCACATCCTTTACGCCAGTGATGAAAAGAACGCTTTTAATAATATCCGACTCACCCAGTGAAGTCGGTAAAAGTCTGAGATTAACAATACTGATCTTTTCAAGTCCCACCTCGAATCTCCGGGCTGTTGCCTGCTGACCTGCCGCCACTACAGCCTCCTTGAGCGGTATTAGAACGCTGCTCATCACCATGTCTATTTCGCCGTCTCCGTAGAGATTGACATTCACCCTCTTTTCTTTCATCCCGATAAAGGTATACTGAAGTGAATGAGTGCCGCGGGGCAGGGAAAGGGAATAGAATCCGAACTGATTGGTCACGGCGCCAACCTGAAACTTCTGGTCATAGATTGTCACTCCTGCTATCGGTTCACCTGTGGTTTCTGTCCTGACCCAGCCTGAAACCGTTGCATTCCCCGGCTTATTTCTGTCGGCAGGATTCCCGATATCGATAAACATGCCCGTCTCTTTCTTCTGATCATCTGCTGATTCAGTCAGGATTTCAGAGGGCAGAAACCTGTCATCGTCCCCCGGACCTGCCTCCGGGAGTCTTATCCTGTATTCGCTGGTTAAAATAACATCACCTTTATTTGTGATAAGGTAATAGATCCTTGTGTTACTCAGGTAATTGTCCAGAAGATGCCGGAGCGCCAGTGTATCTCCGTAATCGCTTAACTCCCTTCCCTTAAACCATTCGTCCCTGAAAAAGAATCTCAGACCGTAAATATCCTCAGCCCTGGCTGCAAACTCACTGAATGTCTGACCCCTGTAATCCCAGGTAACAGTATATGGAGTGTCCTGGCCGGGTAAACTTCCGGTTAAATTCAAAATCAACAGTATAAATATCATCGAGCGTTTCACAGGCCGGAAGATAACTTATGAAGTGAATTGTAATAATCAAGCAGAGGTATAACAGACTCAGGCTGTCTGGGAATTATTACCACATTGTTTGTTCTTATGAACTTTTTAAGCTCATCTCTCTCATCTTCAAGGAATGCGAGCAATCCCCGTCTTCCCCTGAGTCGCACGGATTTATCGTCCCTCACAAGGAAGACCTGTTCCGACTGAACAAAAATATCGTATAACTTCTGATAGCCGAGGGGATTAATCTCCTTGACATATTTCATCAGAAGCTTGCACCTCCCGTCGTACAGCACCCTCGCATACCCTTTGAGGTCGCTGCCGCTTTCATTCCCGTAATTATCAAAACGATAGCGGACACCTTCATGTATGAGGACAAATCCCCGGATCATCTCCTTGTTCAAAGCCAGAACAACCCTGTCAGGTCTTCTTATCAGAAGCTCATCGTTCAATATGTCGTACCTGAACATTCTGTTGGTGAATAGCTGGTTGCCAACAGTTACCTCTCCTCTCAGCCAGAGTGAGGTAAAAAGAAATTCATCCCCCATGATGTTGTAATAGGGGCGTCTCCATATTTTTCCATTATAGAGAACCTGACTGTCCTGATAAACAATCAGTTCGTTCCCGAAGATACCTGGAATACCTTGTCCGTTGAGTCCCTGTGGGAGGAGAAGAGGCTGGAAAAGAAAAAAATAAAATAACAGCAGGAAAGAGAGTTTTTCTTTCATGGGCGCTGGCAGTTTGCAGGTCAGGGTTTCATGATATTAACCCTCAAAAATCATGCCCTTAGAGGTTAAAATCAGTTAATTATTGAGTTCTTAAGGTTCTTCTTACGGCAAAAGGGTTTCCGTTTTGAGTTATGCCGTTAATGGTGACGACCCAGGTTCCGGGATAATCGGGGGTCCAGAATTCAATTCCGGACCCTCCTCCCGTCCCAGGCTTCATCAACGGGTTCCAGTAAAGTGTGTTCCTGAGATCAGGAATTCTGCTTTTCATGATATCTTCAACTGAATAGTCAGGGGCACTGAACCGACTTGTTCTGTCAATAACCCTGTAGGGGAGCTCAACAACATA
>CAYRQY010000122.1:0-7660 GCA_964426435.1 uncultured Rikenellaceae bacterium
GATACATAACGGTTATGATCCGGAAGACTTTACAGGGATCTCTGCCAGCGTTAATGACACATTTACAGTTTCGTACATCGGAACACTTTCGGATGCATACCCCCTGACAGGCCTGCTTGACGCACTAAACCTGTTTTCCGCGACCGGCAGGGATTTCAGACTCAGATTCGTCGGTTCGGTAACACCAGAACAGACTTTGATGATCAAATCATCGGTAACGGCAGCAAGGGCTGAATTCGTTCCCTATGCGAACCATAATGATGCGATCAGATTCATGCTGGAATCATCCGTGCTGCTGCTTATCATTCCTGATGATCCGGGAAATAAATGCATCATTACGGGAAAACTGTTTGAGTATCTCGCCACCGGCAGGCCTATTCTCTGCCTTGGCCCGGCTGACGGCGATGCGGCTGAAATAATAAAGGAAACAGGACATGGCGCCGTTCTTCAATATTATGACTCTGCCGCAATCTTTAAATACCTCGATGGCGTATTTGAAGATCCTGTGGGAAGCCAGAAAGTTTCATATGAAAGGTTCAGCAGAAAACGGCTTGCCGGAGAGCTTGCATCAATGCTTTGAAAACAGTACGATTTCAGAAAGATTTAAAGCATTGATTTATAAGACTTTGTTAATCAGGAGAGCTGAAAACAAAATATTCATAACTTTAGAGTTTAAAAATTAGAGCTATTTAAAGTATCCCCCGACCTGAAGCATTTATCCGAAGATGAAGATTGGAGTAGTGGTTGACAACGACCTTAACAACGATAACCGGGTTATCAGGGAGATTAAGATCCTTAAAGATCACAACCACGAAGTGTTTGTATTGTGCTTCGGCTTTGGAAGGCAATACGTCGATCCCGTTAAGGGCATCAACATTACCAGGATATCCCTTCCCAGGAAGCTTAAGGACACTCTTTTCTTCTTCTCCAACAGTATCCCCTTATACGAGCTGCTCTGGATATTAAGATTGAAGAGATTTATTGCAGATTATCAAATTGATGTCCTCCATGTACATGACCTGTATATGTCGGGGCCGGCTCACCGGGGAATAAAAAAGTCAGGCCGGAGAATCCCGTTTGTCCTTGATCTTCACGAGAATTATCCGTATGCGGTAACAACCTACAACTGGACGAAGGGATTGCTCAGAAGCACGATCTCAAGACCCCTTATATGGCAGAAGAGAGAAAAAAAGCTTCTGAAGTACGCCAGAAAGATTGTTGTACTGAGCGAAGAATTCAGAGATGTGCTGACCGACCGCTATAAATGCCTGGTTCCGGAAGATTTCTGCATCTTTCCCAATGTACCTGACCTTAAACAGATGAACCGGAATAAAGTGAAAACGCCGGTTTTCCCGTTTACAGGGAAAATTCCGGTTCTTTTTTATTTTGGCACTGTGGCTGAAAGGAGGGGTGTTTTTGATGCTCTCGAAGTATTCGGGGATCTGCTTGGTGATGGTATTAATCTTCACCTGCTGATTGCCGGACCTGTGGATAAGAAAGACAGAACCAGGTTCTTCGGGCTGATCAATTCCAGCAACCTAAAAGCAAATGTTACATATATTCCCTGGATCAATTACAGTGAACTGCCTGGTTATCTTGAGATAAGTGATATCTGTCTTGCACCGTTCCTTAAAAATCCCCAGCACGAATCGGGGGTGGCAAACAAGGTATATGATTACATGTATGGAAGCAGGCCGGTTATTGCCTCTGACTGCAGGCCGCAAAGAAATCTGATAGATAAATATAATTGCGGGATTGTATACGGTGAGAGGGCAGAATTCAGAAATGCTGTTATCAGACTGATATCCGACAAAAACCTGAGGGAACAGATGGGCAGGAACGGATATAATGCTGTTGTAACCGACCTCAATACCGGAAGGCTGAAGCACAATCTTACGGAAATGTATGATCATCTTGAGGCAGAAAAGGAAAATCAATTGAAGCAGATCATGCAGAGAACTGAAGACCAGGCATAAAGCCATGACGATGATGACCTCCATAAAACAATCCGCAAGGGACAGTTTTGTTTACTCCCTTGGAAACATGGCTGTAAAGGTTGTCGGATTCATTCTTATTCCCCTATACACGAACCCGGAGTATTTCTCAGTGGAGGATTTCGGCATAATGACACTGCTGGATCTTTCCTCGCTCGTGCTGATATCCCTCATGGCTTCAGCACTTCCGCAAAGCCTTGTCAGATGGTATTGGGACAGGGACCATGCTGATCACCGCAAGGAGATCTTCTTTATGTCGCTGACGGTACAGGCGGCAATCAGCCTGTTGTTTGTCTTTCTGCTTTATCCGCTTGCAGGACAGATTTCGCTGGTGCTTTTCAAAACTGCCGGGTGGAGCAGTACAATAAAACTGATGATACTGGCCACTGCCCTTCAGGCTCTTAACAATATCATCAATATGCTGATGAGGGTTCAGTCAAAGCCACTCCTTTACACTGCCACCAATTTGCTGAAGCTGGTTGTGGTTCTTTTTCTGACTCTTTTTCTGATAACCCAGAGGGGAGCCGGAATAAAGGGCATCTACATCGCCCAGGTTGCAGGAAACCTGCTTTTCATCTTATTGCTTGCAGGATACGCAGTCAGAAACTGTTCTCCCTCATTCAATTTTAAAATACTGAGGGCTATGACAGGTTACGGTTTTCCCCTGATGCTGGGAAATTTTGCCGCAGCCATTCTTGCCGCCATCGATCGTTACTCTCTCAACTCCCTCACCCTTCTTAAATTTGTTGCCATCTATTCGCTGGCCTATAAGATCGCAAGCGTTCTTAAGCTTGTTATTGCCGATTCGGTGAAAATGGCTCTTGCGCCGCTCATAATTAAAAAGATAGACACTCCCGGAGATAAGAGGTTCTACTCGAAGACACTGACCTATTCATCTTTTGTTTTGATGGCGGGAATTATAGGAATATCCCTCTTCTCCTATGAGATCATCAGGCTTATAGCCCGGTCGGACGCATTCTGGGAAGCCTACCTTCTTGTACCCCTGCTGTCGGTGTCAGTTTTCCTGGCAAATATGAGGGAGACCACCAACTATGGTTTGATTATCAGGAAGAAAACCGGGATAATCAGCGCTGTCGTTGTTTTTTCCGGCATACTTAACATTCTGCTCAATATCCTGCTTATACCGCTTTTCGACGTTATGGGCGCCGCTTCCGCCGGAATTGCAACAAATCTTGTTTACTGGTTTGCAATCTATTATTTCTCACAGAAATCCTATTACATCCCCTACGAACTTAAGAAGGTCCTGGTACTTTTTATTACCGGAATTGTGCTCTCATTCTCCGGCCTTCTCCTGAACGATATCAGCATCATACCCAGACTCTTGCTCAAGACAGGCATACTGGCGTGTTTTCCTTTTATCCTGAGACTGTTTGGTTTTTATGAACCGGTTGAATTGCAGGTCATAAAAGGGCTTTTCACAAAATGGTCTGACCTTAAAAAGCTTGGAACCAATATCCGGATGCTCCTTGAAGAGAACGACAAGTGACAGATCAATTTTCATTTTAATATATTGCGCCAAAAGGATATTTTTGATTTTCATAAAAAAAGAGAGAAATGAAGACAAATTTCAATATAAAAACAGCGCTTCCCCACATTGTTGCGGTTGTACTCTTTATCATAGTCTCATACCTGTATTTTTACCCGGTGCTTGAGGGTAAGGTCCTCAGGGCAAACGATACCATGGTATCCAACATCAATGCGAAGGAGATCAGGGATTACCGTGCTGAGTATGGCAAAGAGCCGTTATGGACCAATTCCATTTTCAGCGGTATGCCTGCCTATCTCATCTCAACACTTTACCCGGGAAACCTCATCAAGAAAGCGGACAACCTGCTCAGGATCTTCGGGACGCCTGTATCAATGCTCTTCCTGGCTATGCTGGGTTTTTATATTGTACTGCTGATCTTCAGGGTTAATCCATGGCTGGCAATAGCAGGAGCCATCGCATTCGGATTCTCTTCATATATGTTCCAGATAATAGCCGCAGGTCATAATACCAAGGCAATAGCCATTGCATATATGGCCCCGATGATCGGAGCGATCTATTACACATACCGGTACGATATGATAAGGGGCGCACTCTTTACTGCCTTTATTCTCGCCCTTGAAATTGTGGCAAATCATCCCCAGATCACATATTACGGGCTTATATGCCTGCTGGTATTCGGTATAGTCGAATTTGTTTTTGCCGTGAAAAACGGAACCCTCGTCAACTTTGCGAAGAGGAGCGCCATCCTTGTCGTCCCGTTTATTATTGCCCTGGGGATAAACTTCGCAAATCTGTATACTGTAAATGAATATGGAAAGTACTCCACTAGAGCTAAATCTGAGCTTGTTTCGGAGAACAGGACAGTTACTTCAGGTCTGACCCGCGATTATATCACCCACTGGAGCTACGGGATAGGTGAGACATTGAATCTCCTGGTGCCCGATTTCAGGGGCGGGTCAACCAAACCTTTTGACAGGAATTCCGAGACGGTAAAGGTGCTTCGCCAGAACAACGCTTCGGAATATGCCACCCAGCTTCCCAGGTACTGGGGCACTCAGCCCGGGACCGACGGACCTCACTATGCCGGCGCAATTGTGGTGTTTCTCTTTGTACTGGGACTGGTTCTCGTGAAAGGTCCTGAAAAGTGGTGGCTCCTTTTCGCCACCCTGCTTTCAGTAATGCTGGCCTGGGGTAAGAATTTCATGTTCCTTACAAACCTGTTCATCGACTATTTCCCCGGTTACAATAAATTCAGGGCTGTTACCATGACTCTCGTTATCGCCCAGTTCTGCATGCCGCTGCTCGGATTTCTTGCATTGCGCAATATATTTTCAGGCGATCTCACCCGCAGATCCGTAATGAAGGGAGTAAAGATTGCCGCAGGAATAACCGGCGGATTCCTGGTTCTCCTCCTGATTTTCCCCGGCATAGCGGGGTCGTTTCTCAATAACTACGAAAACCAGTACCCCGAATGGCTCAAAGATGCACTTATAGCCGACAGGACGACACTGCTGAGAAATGACAGCTTCCGGTCGCTGGTATTCATTATCCTGGCTGTCGCAGCATTAATAGGCTTTCTTTATGAAAAGCTCCGTAAGGAATATGTTTTTATAATCATTGCCCTCCTAGTTACGGTTGATCTATGGAGTGCAGGCAAGAGGTACCTGAACGCCGACCGGTTTGAAAGGCAGTCTGCCATTCAGAAATCGTTTGAACCGACCGCAGCTGACAATTACATTCTCGGTGATCCATCATACCACAGGGTTCTCAACCTTACAGTATCAACGTTCAATGACAACTCTCCCACCTCGTGGTTTCACAAGTCTGTCGGAGGTTACCATGGAGCAAAGCTTCAGCGTTACCAGGAACTGATCGATTCGGTAATTATCAATGAGATAATGCTTTTCAGCGCCGGGCAGACCTATGAAGATCTTATTCCCATCCTAGATAATACCCATGTGCTGAGCATGCTCAACACCAAATACGTGATTGTAAGCCCCTCCTATCCTCCCCTGGTAAACAGCAATGCCCGAGGCAATGCATGGTTCGCAGGGAAAGTGCTTATGGTTGAAAATGCGAATGAGGAACTGTCGGCCCTTAAAACATATGCTTCCGCCGGGGTGGCAATAATCGACGAAAGGTTTACCGAAATCATACCCCGCACAGATTATTCACTTTCCGCAAATGACACCGTTTATCTCGTCTCTTATCAGCCCAATGAGCTGGTTTACAAATATAGTTCTGAAAGTGAGAGGCTTGTTGTCTTCTCAGAGATATATTACCCGGCCGGATGGAAGAGTTTTATAGACGGCAGGGAGGTACCCCATTTCAGGACCAACTACGTACTCAGGGGAATGGTGGTTCCCGGAGGTGACCATGAGATAAGGTTCAGCTTCGAACCCCGTTCCTATTACCTGGGTAACAAAATATCACTCGTAAGTTCTGTACTGCTCATCCTGCTGGCAGCCGGTTATCTTGCTTACTATTTCAGAATGAAAAAACCACAGAAGTGATATGGTGCATCATTCTCAATGCCCTCTTTGCGGTTCAGCTTCGGTCTCAAATTACATGAAATGCCGCGACCATTTCCTTACGAAGGAGATGTTTGACCTGTCGGGATGCAGCTCTTGCGGATTCATTTTTATAAGCGAGGCACCAGACAAAAAGGAGGCAGGCAGGTATTACGACTCAAAGGATTATATCTCGCATGATGATTCAGCCGGTGGACTCTCAGGACGTATCTATCTCATCATAAGATGGATGATGCTGGTCAGGAAGAAGAGACTTATAACCAGGCTTACAGGCAGAACATCAGGAGAGCTCCTTGATATTGGCACCGGATCGGGGCACTTTGCCGGAATGATGAAGCAGTCGGGGTGGAATGTCACAGGTATTGAACCTGATAAAAAGGCCGCTGACTATGCTGCTTCCCGCTTCGGATTAAGAATTGCCGGGCCAGATGAGATCACAGGTATACCGGGAGAAACTTTCGACTGCATAACCCTGTGGCACTCCCTGGAACATTCGCACGATCTTCACAGTTATGCATCAGAAATCAGAAGGCTGCTTAAACCTGAAGGCATCTGTATTGTTGCCCTTCCTTCAGCAGCCTCCCTCGACGCGCAGCATTACAGGGAGTTCTGGGCTGCATGGGATGTCCCGAGGCACCTGTGGCACTTCACACCTGCCGCATTCTCATTCTTTGCAGAAAGGGCAGGCTTCAGCATAACAGGAATAAAGGATCTTCCTTTTGATGTATTTTATATTTCCTTCCTGAGCGAGAAGTACAGGGGCGCAAATCTTCCCTTCATAGCAGGAATGGTGAATGGCCTGAGGTTTTATCTCACAACCCTGTTCAGACGTAAGGGTTCCAGCTCTCTTATGTATATTCTGAAGAAAAAGGCTGAATGATCAGTACCGGTCGAGCCAGCGGTATTTTCTTGCACTGTCGCCAAACTTAAGGGCGAGTGTTATCTCATGTGTCCCGTAAGTCACCCTCTGTATCTCCTGAAGTGTATAGTCGAAAGCGTAGCCAAGGAACATATTGTCGTATTTTAAACCGAAGTTGGCTATAAGGGCACCGCTCGTCCTGTAGGTAAGTCCCGCCCAGAAACTCTGGCTGAGGATATAGGTTAGTCCGATATCAACCTGGGGTTTAAGTTGTTCCGACATCATCATAAGCACCGATGGCTGTATTTCCGAGTATGCTCCCGCATCGAGACTGAGTGTCCCGAATAGATAATAGTGCCTGTCCATCCTGTAATTCCTGTATGCATAATCGCCAATCTTTGCCGCTGCTCCGAAAAGCTGGTCGGTTGAAAACCCAATGCTGTACCGGGGATTTAATATATAGACCCCGAATGCCGCATCCGGCACAAAGGTTCCGCGACGCAGTTCATTATTGAGCCATGGCTCGTCGGGATCTTCAAATACTATTTCCTTCTCATTGATTTTGAAGTGATACCCAGTGAATGAGAGGCCCATCGAGAGCTGGGTGCTGTTCTGGAGCCACAGGTGATAGGAATAGGAGGCTGAGAAACCATTTCGCATTATCAGGCCGTTCCTGTCGCTGAATATATATCCCCCAAATCCTACTCTCCCGTCATAACTGGGCCTGAAGATCTGCCGTTTTGATCTGCCCTCCTTTAGTATATAA
>CAYRQY010000123.1:0-7613 GCA_964426435.1 uncultured Rikenellaceae bacterium
GTGAATATCAGCCTGAAAGATGAGAAGTATCCTGATGATAATCTTTCTGGTCTCTTTTTTATCTTCATCATGCGTTAAGGAGATCCTTGTTCCCGACCTTAAAGGGAGCCTGGTGGGGTTTGTCTACACATTCGATGAATTCGCAAAGAGGCTGGAGGACCGCAGTGATGTACAGGTTATTGCCAGAGGGCTGAAAATCTATGTTACATTTACTGATCGTAACGGCAGGTTTGAATTTGAAGATCTGCCAAACGGGACCTATGACCTCGGTTTTTACAAGCCGGGATTTGGTGCTATGTACTATCCGGGGGTTAAGCATCTCGGAGGAACGCCTACAACACTCGGACTCAGCTTTTCGTGGGCTGCAACCAGTGAGGCATTCTTTCTCTACGAGATCCCAAAGACAGAAATTATTGACCTGAAAGTTGAAAATGATTCCATTTATGCACGATTCAGGTTTTTTGCTCCTGAACCCGATTATATGCGCCTGTTCATTTATCTCTGTGATAAAAATGGGTTCACCGTTGAAGAGGCCGGGGGGACAATGCTGACATCCCTGAGGCGCGAAGCAAGTGGATACAGGGGACTTTTCAATTATGCCAATGTTGCTTTCCCCAAAGGGACGGAGGTGTTCTGTAAAGCCTGTATCCTTAACAGGGCTTCATCGACCACCGATTTTAACGGAAGGATTTTCGGACCTATAGATTCCTATTACGATTATGCATTAAATAAAACAGTATATCCAAATATGGGTGATGAATCGGCTCAATTTTCATTTATTGTTCCATAACTGCCTGGTTGCCGGATTGGCGCTCATTATGCTGCTTTTGCCGGCAGCCTGCGAAAAGGATCCGGTGCCGCTGACCACCAACAGTGTCATTACAGGCGATGTCAGGACCGAGGACTATGACAGGGAAGGTATTACCGTTATTGCAACCGGGCCCTATGGTGAGACATCCGTCCTGGCTGACGAAAATGGTGATTTCACTTTCACAGGACTCGGTAACGGAACTTACTGTCTCGATTACGCTAAGGAAGGATACGGGACAATCCGCCGTTATAATATACAACTTTTTGGTGATGAGACAGTAAGAGTTGCACAGGTAGTGCTTTACAAGAAGCCCGGGCCGGAAGAACTGCCGACATTAAAGGAAGCCTATATCGGGGCTCGCCCCAGAACTGGTCCGGAGCGCCCGTGGATTTGTATCGATACATATGTGCTCAGGCAATCCTCTGGCTATTATATTTTCCAGTTCGCACTCTGTCTTCATACTGATAAAAATGTATCGTGGGACAACTGCAGGATGCGCAACCTTACCTGGGTCGGTCAGTACAACGGTGATCGTTATTCGGTTTATATTGACTTTATGTCAATGGCTGATTACCCCTTCCGGAGCGGTGAGACGGTTTATATTATAGGATATCCATGCAATAAATCTGAAGCTGTCGGATATCTTGACACCTATCTCGGGACGATGTTTTACTCTACTCTTGATAAAACCCGGTCAACCAATGTTGTAAGTTTTAAAATGCCTTAAAGCATTAATATTGAAGTATTTCTTACAAATAGTGTTTATCCTTCTTCTGCTTGCTGCCTGCAGGGAGAAGGAGGTTTTAATGACAGGACCTGTAACCGGGCAAATGAAGATGTACGATCAGACTCGCACCTCTTTGCCGGACCATTCGGGAATTGAAGTAAACCTGATGCAGGGGAATATTATCGTAGCCACCGATGTTACAAATGCAAAAGGCAGATATTTGTTTGAAAATATCCCATATGGCAGATACAGGATCCTGCTCCTCAGGGAAAAATTTGTCCAGGCCTGGAATCCGCCTTCATTCAACCATGTGGGCGGCAATGCAGCTACCAATATCGATCGGATTATGTATGAAATACCGACATACGAACTGACAATCGACAGCATAAGCTATTATTACTTATATGAACCTGCTTATATTATCCATCTGAAAGTGAATGGCGACACGGTAATAAAAAGGAATTCATCAGGTTATCCCTTTATAGTATATGCAGGCACCACCGATGACGTGTCGAGGGATAATTATACTTCCATAGGCTACGGAGTCCTCAGGGATTACGTTGGGTACTACCCTTCACAAACAACAACCACGGTGGCGGTATATGGATATTTATCCTTTAGTAACATGCCACCGCTTATTCAAAATGTACCTTCAGACACTGTCTGGCTAAGGATCTACCCCCTGGCCAACGGTCAGAACTATCCGGCACTTCAGTTTTATCCCGAAGCCCTCGGTAAACCTTCAATTGCCATAGGTTTTGTGCCGGATGAGGTGTCCGGCAGATGATGGTGTACTCCTGAGGATGTCCAAAAGGAATGGTCAGCTGATTATTTATTCCCCGATCATCCTTCGCACAGTGATCCCCCTGCTTTTTGCAGATTCCTCTCCGCCGGTCTTCACGAGAGAAATCTCATATATATAAAGGTCCCCTTCAGAAACAGATTTATCAAGATATTCATCGGCATCCTTACTTATCGTTGCGACAGCAGAAGGCTCTCCGCCGGGCCGTGAACGGTAAATCCTTACAGAGACAACATTACCGTCGGTTACCTGCCCCCAGCCTATCAGAATACCATCTGTGGTATTGACGGTCCTTATTATATCAGGGGGAGCAACATATCCGGTTTCTGTGGTATAAGTTACCTGAATACTTGCGGCACTTTCATTCCCGTAGAAATCAATTGCCGAAACGTAATATGTATAGGTTTTGCCTGCCAGATGGGTTGTATCCCTGTAGTAGTTCCGCTCATTTCTGAGAGTATCATTTGGTAATAATGAATACCTCGTGTCACCATCTGTTTTTCTGAACACCTTGTATCCGAGAAGGACAGGCTCCGTTTCCCTCATATCGTCCCAAACAAGAACTATTCCGTTGCTGATTTTATTGATGCGCAGGTTCATCGGCGATCCGACAACTGCTTTCAGGCCGGGACTTGCACTTGCGCTTTCGGAAAAGTCGCTCAGAAGGTCGACATCATTTACCGTTCTGACGGAGTATCGGTAGATTTCATTTCCGCGGAGGTATTTTGAGGAATCTGTAAAACTGTATATTTCAGAGTTGGCAGGTATCAGGCCCGAGATCTGCTCATATTCTGCATTAGCGTAGATGTAGCGGTAAACGTAAAAGCCTTTGGCATGGGGCTCATAATAACTCCAGTATATCCTAACCCCGCCTGCAATGCTTTCTGCACCTGTTTCAGAAGGAGGAAGGGGTTTCTCTCCGGGATTTCTGAACATTGCCGACACTTTGGCTGAAGGCAGGCTGATGCCTGTTGGCCCTGCTGCAACCAGGTAGTACCAGAAGTTCTCATTGGCCACAGGCACCACGTCGGTAAATGAAGTATCACCCGGGGCGAGCCGGACTATTCTTATATATCCATTATCGAATGATGCACTGCGGAATACCTCGATGCTCCGTAAATGGACCGTTTCATTGAATTTCCACGATAACTTCACCTGGTGGTCCTTCTCTCCGCCTCCTGCTCTGAAGTATTCCGGCACAGGAGAACCTGCACTGCCTATTGTTCCGGCACTGATCACATCCGATGCGGGGCCGCTGTTACCGTAAATATCCAGCGGTTTAACGAAATACTCATACAGGGCAGGATTCTGCACCGAAGCATCAACGGCGATGAGATAAATGGTATCACGTGAAACACTGAAACCTCTTGCAGCATTTAATCTCAGAAAATCTCCCTTACCAAAAACCCTCCGGTAGATCAGAAAGGAGTTCAGGCTTTTCTGACCTGTAACGGACCATTGCAGGACAATCTGTGATCCGGACTCCTGCTTATTTTTAAAAACCGGCTTCGGGATATCCGGTTCGGCGGGATAGCTCACAGTGTTGCTTGTTCTCTCCCATACCCGGGTATTGCCAGTCATCTTAACCACTCTGTATTGATAGGTTTTCCCGGCGCTCACTTCCCTGTCAAGGAATGCGGTTCCAAACAGGAGGTGCATTACCGGGAAGTTCTGTATATATGCAGAGTCGGTGGTTTTGTTATTCCCGGCATACTGACGTATTAATGATAAATCCTTATCGTCTGGTTTATCGAGATTGTCAAAAAATGGAAGATACTCTTCTGATTTTGTCTTTAATACTACTGCATCTTCCCGGTAGACTGAAGTTCCCAACGGAGCAAAATTTCCGCTTCCTTCTTTTTTCAGTATCTGATATTGAAACCCTGCGGGTATTTCGTTACCGAGGTAGACCCAAATACCCTTTTCAGTGCCGACTGCTGTGGGATTATTATCCTGGGCATGCAACGCTGTGCACGTAAGTAGCATTAACAGGAGGAGGAACAACGGCTTTATATATGATCTTTTTTGCATTCTGCTTGTATTAGAAGGTTATTCATCGTCAATTACCGGTCAGGTTAGTCTGTCCGCTGCAGTTACCAAATCCGAAATCGAGGCTTGTGTTTCCTTTCGAATCGAATAGCAGGTCGAGTTTTATGCTTTTACTAAATCCCCCTCCTATACATCCCGTACAGCATATTCCGTCCCAGCAGGGAGTGGGGAAGCACTGGCGGGCTGATCCGCCAATGGTGAAGCTTCCGCAGCCTGCTGCCGTAAAAGTTCCGGTGTTTGTTTGATATGTACCTGTTGCCCCCAGCTCGACCCTTGCCTCAGCGCTCAGTTGGGTGCATGTTATTGAGGAAGCCTTGAACCAGGCATGCACAAATGCCATGGCCCCTATCCCATATTCGTTACCACTACCCTGGAAGCCCATCCAGAGCCGTCCGTCAAGCCCTGCCGTAAGGCCAAGGCTGGCATTAAGGATCCCCAGATCAATTTCAAACTCAGGTATGTTTATAATCGGTACATCCTTCCGGCCGGTGAAGAAAAATCCTGATACGCCAGTTTTAAATGCTGACGGAACATTTTTATTGTAAGCAAACTGCATAAGGACGTCAACCATATCGGGAGCCATTGCACGGTAATCACCAATAAGCATTCCTGCAGCCATATCGCCGATACCGGGAGCAGTAATTTGTCCTCCCAGCAGGAAGCACCATCCTGAAGCATCCACGAGTATGTTGGAGGCACCTTTAATACGGATGGCCCCTAAATGCTGGTCGATATCCATACTTCCGGTGAGGCGTGCATTTTTAATATCATAGGTCAGTTTCATTCCTCCGAAATCGCCCGAAATATTTTTAACACCCAGGTTTTCATTTTCTGCAGTAATGCTTCCATGCACGGTAAAGGTCTTTTTCATACCCGATTCCATCCCGTTAAAACCCGACATATTTCCACTGAAGGTAAACTTCGACCAGTCATTAATACCGGGAATCACCTCCATTCGTCCTTCGATATCCGACAGGGAGGTGTTACCGGTTCCCAGCGGCATTTTCTGTCCTTTCGGATCGACCTCCAGCCAGGCACCTCCGACGGTACGATGCAGTTTCCCTTTCAGGTTGACGCCCTCCTTGTCGCTGATCGATCCTGTAGCGGTGTAACCGGAAGCATTTAGGTTCTGGTCGCCCTGTGCAAGGCCCGGAATGAACCTTATTCCGCCGGGACCCTCAAAACTTACGTTGAAAGGATAAAGACGCAACAATATATCCGAGGCAGGTTTTGAGAATCTTATTACGCCGTTTCCGGATTCAATGCGCGGGATATTCAGATCCAATATGCAGGCCATGTCGAAATACCTGTCTCCGCCTGAGAAGGAGATCGGCCTGGCTTTCAGAATCTTGTGAAAGACCAGCTCCTGCACCTGGTTACCCATATTGATCTGCTGTTCACCATTGCTCAGCAGCGAGAAGGCTTGGAATTTAAGCTCGGCACCCGCTTCCATACCGGGAAGCCCCGATATGGAAACACCCGGCGCCCCCTGTGTTCCGATTATTCTCAGTTCCCAGTGCCCCTTCAGGTCTGATCCTGTGCTCGGGTTATAACCGAACGAATTATTCTGGGTGAGTATGTTCAGTGGGCTTACTCCCGAGAAAGTCAGATTCTTCATTTCAAACGACTCAATCTTGAAATTGTCGGGTGTGATCAGGACACTCTTTACCGGAACGTCAATCAACCCGGTCTTGATTACAGCCTGAGGGATCAGAATCCCTTTCAGATTCTGTTGCAGCGACCAGCCTGCACTCTGAAAATCCCACTTTTCAAGCTTAAATGTCAATGGTTTTGTTCCTGTGACGGTTTCGATTTTTGTGGGGCGCAGTATAAGATCTCCCAGGGCGATGTTCAGTTTTGAAGGCACTATCCCTGTGATCTCGTTTGTGCTGATCACGGTTGCGAGTCCTATCCTGTCATTCTCAAGCCACGATGTCTTCCTGTCAGCCCTGGCTGAGAAATCAAGAAGCCTGAACTGCAGATCGGCTCCCCCGGCACTTGCGATTCCCCATTTTTTTGAAGGATAATCTGCTGTTGTAAGGGTAACGACTGACAACTGGGAACTTCCGGGTTGTGAGGTCAGGTATATCGGAATGTTCTCCTGGAATGTAATGTAATTTCCGGAATACTGGAATGATGTTTTCAGAATACCGGCTTTTCCCATTATCCTTCCGTTGTTATTTTCAGAACTGATTTTTAGAACAGATCCTGTCGCCGGCGTTTGAAGCACTCCATAAACTCCGTTTAATAGCAGCTGCAGATCTTTAATATCGGAATCAAATTCCGTCACTGCAGGAATTCCCAGAGGTATCCCTGAAGGAGTGTTTTTACCGCTGTTCTTTATTCTCAGATTGGTGAACGGGATCGTCTGACCGCTTTGAGAGGGTTTAAAGTTGGGATTAACGGGCAGGCTTATGAGGGCCCCGCTGATGAGGTAGGTGCCGTCATTCTGTTTTACCTTCTTTTTTATGTCTGCCTGGAAGCCGAAAATGTTCTCAATCGCAATTTCATTGTCGTAGGCAAGGACGAAATTGAGGACGTTAGCATCCTTCAGCATTATCTGTTTCGACTGGCTGACGATATTTGGTACCGCACCGGGTTTTGATGCCCATACTGTTATGAATGCAGGTTGCCGGGGCACCCTTGTGAGTGTATAATTACCGTTTTTGTCGGTATGTGTTTCCATGCGGTTTCCGTTCCCCAAGTCTATATATACCTTAGCGCTTTCAAGTGCTGTGGAAGATTGCCCGTCAGCAAGGCTTACCGTGCCCGTTATGCGGGTTGCTTTTTTCAGCAGGGCAGCCGGGTAAATTACAGGGCTTTTCGTGTCCTCCACATTATTTATTGTATAGATACCGTTTTCCAGGTCGCTCTCCTCAGGAGGAATTATACTGAAGGAAAAATAGGAGCCGTTATTGTCAAATTCAAAGACCACAGTTCCACGCGGATCGGTGACCTGTGTTATTTCAGCACCGGGCACTTTAAGTGTCACCTCTGCATTTGGCACGGGTTTCAGGCTGGTTGCCACGAAAACATTTCCGGAGGGTTTTTCTGCAACAATAAACCGGACCCTCTTTTTCATCTGGTAAACAATATAGGGCTTCTGCTCCTGTCCGGTTCCCGCGACAGTGGCTTTTGGTACATCTACCGTATAGGTCTCGGTGGAATAGCCCGGATCTTTCGGTATGATGGTTATTTTGCGATTCTTCCCTGATGGAGCCTTA
>CAYRQY010000124.1:0-7487 GCA_964426435.1 uncultured Rikenellaceae bacterium
CCCTGCTGGGCGCGATTCTCGATCTTTCCCTGTGCTTTTATATAATTCTCGAAATCAGGCCTTAAGGGCATAAATTGAGCTGTGACAACACGGCCGGTCATTGGTTTGCCGGGATCGACGATTATCCAGTCTCCTTCGTACTGATTCTGATAGCCCCTGTTGCGGAGGAATCCCCAGGCTTCTTCGATTGAAATATTCTTCAGCCTTTCGAGAAGCTGGTCGGATACTTTCGGCCGCCCGTCAGGTAACCGCTCGCCATTCCATTCAGCCGTAAGAGCTTTGATATATTCGGGTGAAGAACCTACATTCTGGGCTTTCACTGCAGATACGACCAGAATGATCATAAAAAACAGAGTGATTTTCTTATTCATGGTTGGTTGATGGTTTAAATTAATTTCAATATTGTTTTATTCAGATAATCTTGATATTAGAGCACTTATACAGGTGTGATGAGGTAAACCGGATCTGGCATTCTGCTTATTCCTGTGACTTGTCTCTTTTTCAAGCAAAAGATATAATAAATTTGTATTTATATTTGATGGGTTGCTTTAAAATCTTTAAAAAAAATCCTATGAACAAAATCTCTTCAATAGTGTCAGTTCTCCTGCTGCTGATGTTCTTCTCATGTTCATCAGAGAAGTCAATGGATAAGGTCATTGACGAATCCCTTTCTTTTGCAGTTAGTCAATATTCGCTTTTGGCTGATGTAATGAAGGAAAAGCCCGATCTTCTCCCCAGAACGATTGATGCTGAAGGAAACCTTGTTACGGCAAAATCAGGCTGGTGGACAAGCGGATTCTTCCCCGGGAGCCTCTGGTATCTGTATGAATATTCGGCAAATGAGAATCTGAAGAACGCTGCCATACAGATGACATCCCGGGTGGAGCGTGAAAAGAACAACAGGGGTACTCACGATCTTGGCTTCATGCTTTATTGCAGTTCTGGAAACGGATTGCGATTGACGGGCGATGCCGGTTACCAGGATGTTCTTCTCACGGGAGCTCAGTCGCTTATCACCAGGTACAGACCTAACATCGGTTGTATCCAGTCATGGAACAGCAGGAGGGAATGGCAATGCCCGGTTATTGTTGACAATATGATGAATCTTGAGTTCCTTATGTGGGCATTCAGGATTTCAGGTGATTCAACTTACTTCAGGATTTGTGTAAATCACTCCGATACGACGATAAAAAATCATTACCGTCCCGACTACAGCTCCTATCACGTAGTTTCCTACGATACCATTACGGGGAGGGTTGAGGTAAAGCAGACTCACCAGGGTGCTGCTGATGAATCAGCCTGGTCGAGGGGGCAGAGCTGGGGTCTTTATGGTTATGTGGTAATGTACCGTGAGACTGGCCTCGAAAGGTACCTCAACCATGCAGTTAACATTGCTGATTTCCTTATAGGTCACAAAAACATGCCGGAAGATATGATACCCTACTGGGATTTCGATGCTCCCGGCATTCCTGATGCGAAACGCGACGCTTCCGCTGGTGCCATAATGGCCTCGGCGCTTATTGAACTCAGCGGCTATGTTGATTCTCCCCTCAGGGAGAAGTATCTGCAGGTGGCTGAGAAGCAGCTCAGAAGCCTTGCTTCACCCTCTTACAGGGCAGAGCCGGGAGAAAACGGAAACTTTATTCTTAAACACAGTGTCGGATCAATTCCCGGCAACAGCGAAGTTGACGTGCCGCTTACCTATGCCGATTACTATTTTATCGAGGCACTGTTGAGGTTCAGGAACCTTTAACGGTTCAGGGGAAATCAATCATAGCTTTCATTACACCGTCGCCGTAACCGGCAACGAGATCGAAAGCTTTAGCTGTATCTTCAAGAGGAAAACGGTGGGTGACCATCCTGGAGACATCAATCTGTCCTTCGGTAATCATCTCAAGGGCAGTTTCAACACAGTCCACCTGCCTTCTGATGAAGGTCAGTGTTATCTCCTTCCTGCGGGTCTTTTCGACACTCATACTCCACCTGTCGAACTGGGGAATTCCGGCAACAACAAGTTTACCTCCCGGTTTTAACAGGTCAACAGCCTGATCGAGAGCCTCCTGCTGGCCGCAACACTCGAAAACGACGTCAAGACCCGCAGGAACAGCTTCAAGTATCCTCTTAACAATGTTTTCTTTCAGCGGATTGGCTGTCAGTGCAGCATCCTCGAGTCCGGCAACTGCAAGCCGGTCGTCAATCTTGTCGGTGACATATACCGGACCTGAACCGGATGCCTTTGCTGCGAGCATCACGCTCATCCCAATGGGGCCAAATCCAAGTATCCCCGTATTTAAGCCTTTGATCTGCCCGGATCTTCTGACCGAATAGATCCCGATCGCCAGGGGTTCTGAAAGTGACCCGTGATCAGGATTCAGTTTGTCGTTAAGCCGGAAACAGCTGCTTTCAGGCATGATAATATATTCCATCAGGCAGCCTTCAGCCTGACCGGGACAGCCCAGAAAACGCAGCTTCCTGCATGTATGATGCCTGCCTGCAAGACACTGGTCGCACTGCCAGCAGGGCATCGCAGGTTCAATGGCAACTATATCTCCGGTCCTGATCCGCTTCACCCCGATGCCTGTTTCAACAACCACACCCGAACCTTCATGCCCGACAGTAAAGGGGTATTTGACTACCTGCGAACCAATCTTTCCGTGGGTATAGTAGTGAATATCCGACCCGCATACACCAGTCACAAGCATCCTTATCTTCACATGATCAGGTTTAAGCAGTTTTGGCTCAGGAATATCTCTCATCTCGATACGACTGATCCCGGTCAGCATCATTGCTTTCATGGAATTATTGATTTTACTTTCTTTATTTACAAATATAATTATTGCTAAATTCACACACACCGGATTAGTATGAATAGTTATGAGGAAAATATACGGAATCGGAGAGACTGTCTTCGATATTATCTTCAAGGATGGCCAGCCCCGGGCTGCCAAGGCGGGAGGAGCCATGTTGAACAGTGCTGTTTCATTGGGCCGCATTGGTCTTCCCGTTCATTTTATAAGTGAGTATGGTAATGATGAGGTCGGAGACATCATCAACCAGTTTCTCAATACCAACGGAGTGAATACCGGCTTTGTCAACAGGTTCGGTGATGGAAAAACAAAGCTTGCCCTGGCATTCCTGGATGAGAATAATAATGCCGGTTATTCCTTCTATGAAAAATACCCCGCGGAGAGGCTCTCGACAGGATTTCCTGAGATAAGGAAAGATGATATACTGCTTTATGGTTCAATATATGCCATAACAGACCAGATCAGGAGCAGGTTCATCAGCTTTGTCAGGACGGCATCTGATAACGGTGGAATGCTTCTATATGATCCGAATTTCAGGTCAGCTCATTTATCTGAACTTGAAATGGTCAGGCCGCTGATTATTGAAAATATGGCGAGCTCTGTAATTTTAAGAGGATCTGACGAAGATTTCCTGAACATCTTTGGTGCCCGGGATGCAGATGAGGCATGGGAAGAGGTGAGGAAATATACCGGTTGTCTTGTTTATACTGCAAGTACGAAAGGGGTTTACGTGAGAACTGCCGGATTCAGCGGCACCTTCCCCGTAAAAAGGATAACTCCTGTCAGCACTATAGGAGCCGGCGATAATTTTAATGCAGGGATGATAGCTGCTCTCTACAGGAAAGGTATAAGCAGGGAAGAGGTCGGATCGATGGGAGAGGAGAAATGGGCTGAAGTTATCGCAATGGGTGTCGGTTTTGCCACCAATGTCTGCCTGTCATACGAAAACTACATCTCAGAGGAGTTTGCTGCCAGTCTCAGGTAAGCATACTACACAGGAGCGGCATTCCCGAGAAGGTACTTCTCAGCCTCGAGACTCCATAAATAATTGTTCCCTTCCACGATCTCATTCAGACCGGCAAGAAACGGATCCTCTTTTCCTCGCTCCTTCAGATCGCACAATGAAATCAAAGGCAGTGAGATATTGGTATATATCAGCTTTTTACCGCCCGGTATCTGCGGCAGCCTGAGAGTTGTATCAATAACTGCATCGAGCCCACCCACATGGGTTATCATAATTGCAGGATTAATTCTTCCTTCTGCCATAAGTTTGAGAGACCGGCGCATATCATCGGTATTGCCTCCCGATGTCCCCATCATATGCGTAAAGCCGTAGTGGACATTATAGAAGTTGATCTCAGCTTTGAAATCAATGTCCGTCGGACCTGCAAAGAAGTTAAGACATCCGTCAAATCCAAGGATTGCGTCACCTGTTTCAATAACCTGTTTTACCGGTGCAAACACAAAAACATCATCAAAGCCTGCACCACCGGTCAGTTCTTTCAGGTGCCTTACAGGGTCAGGAATCCCGGAGGTGTTGAGATAAACAAGCTTTATTCCCTCATTTTCAGCATGTCCTGGAGTAATAAGGCATTCAGCCCTGTCGAGCCTTCCCTGATCAATATCGGTAACAACAATCAGAGAAGGTTTCCTGTCCTGGTGGATTGCATAGTCGATTGCACCCAGACCCATCGGACCAACTCCCGCAAGGATCGCCATACTTCCTCCCTCGCGTATACCCATCACATGGTTATATGTTCCGGGGGGTACATGATAGCTGGCATTGAAGGCGCCGACTATGCACGACATCGGTTCGGAAAGGGACGCTGGAAAGAAGGCCTCCCCTTCATATGGCAGCAGACAGTCGGCCTCCATTACGATATCGGGAATAATGATATGAGTGGCATTACCCCCTATGTAGCGGTAGGAGTATCCCGGTGCATCCAGGGTGCCTGTATGGGCCATAGCCGGCTGAATCGAGAATTTCTGGCCTTCCCGGAACCTGTGTCTCCACTTCTTTCCTACTTCCAGAATGATCCCGGCAAATTCGTGACCAATAATTGTCGGATGTATGTGGATATCTCCCGGGACACGCTTATGATCAGAGCCCTGCATGGCAGCCTTATGCGACGACATGCATATGCTGTCTGATATCACCCTGGCCAGGATCTCATCTTCCTTCATCTCCGGAAGTTCAAACTCCTCCAGCCTCAGATCCCTCTTCCCATAAATCCGTACCGCTTTTGTTTTCATCTGTTCTTTCTTTAAACCACGGAGTCTGATCTTTCCCTTCGCCTCTCGCTATGTCTCTTCGTCCCTTCGTCCCTTTGTCCCTTCGTCTCTTCGTCCCTTTGTCCCTTCGTCTCTTCTTCCCTAACCCAGCATCACCTGTCCTCCGGTTACCGGAACAGCCTGCCCGGTTTCATACTCCTGAGCGACCACATAAAGCAGTGCCCTTACAACGTCTTCAAGCCTGCATCCCCGCTTCAATGGCACCTGATCCTCATAGAATTTCCTTACATCATCAATGCTCCTGGCGCCCGGCACCTTCCCGGTGTTAAGGTACTGGACAAAGAGCCCGTTCCTGGGATCGGACCATAGCGGACCTTCGTAGAAATTGCCCGGACAGATAGAATTCACCTTTATCCTGAAGGGAGCCAGCTCGAGGGCAAATGACTGAGTAAGACCGATACCTCCGAATTTGGATCCGGCGTATGTAAAGTTCCTGTTACTGCCCCTTAAGCCAGACTTGGAATTAATCTGTATTATGTCAGCATAATAATTTGGCTTTTCCCTGTTCTGGATCTTCATGACTTCAGAGGCATACTTTGCGCAAAGAAAATATCCCTTGTAGTTTATTTCGGTAGTCTTTGAAAATGTATCCGGATCAATCTCGTCGAGACTGCCGGCCCTCAGTATCCCGGCATTAGAGATCATGATATCGAGACCGCCGAATTCGCGTACTGTACTCATTACAAGATCCTTTACAGACTGAGGATCTGAAACGTCAGTCTGCTTAAAGACTATTTTGCCAGTGCTCTTTTCGGCTGACAGCTTTGACACGAGCCTGGTACCCTCCTCAGTATCAAGATCAGCAATAATCACATTGAGGTTTCTCCTGAAGAGTGCTTCAGCTATGCCGGCGCCGAACCCTTTGGCCCCACCGGTTACCACGGCTATCCTGTTGAGGTATATATCATCCGCGGCAGCTGACTTGCCAACCTTCCTCCGGTAGTTTTCCACCTCCCACTGATCGATAAAGGCCACCTCGGTGGGAGTGAGGTATTTTGGACCACTGAATGATGAAGCAATATCAACCGTTTTAATCAGATCCTCAAACACATCAAGAATCGTGTCGGCTGCCGTGGTGCTCTCCTCGAAGGCCAGCACTCCTGCATCTTTTATTACTACAACCCTGGGCAGGTACTCATATTTAACAGTGAACCTCGTGATCTGATGGCGGAGCGACTCCAGTATTCTTTCCGGCGATGAAGTATTTTCTATGTATATAAAAGCAGCCTTGCAGTAAACAATCATATCAGGCGTCAATGTCATCGAAATCTTGTGGAAGTCCAGCTGGCTTTTATAATATTTTGCTATCAGCGAATTATGCCTGTATCTCACAACCACAGGCCCTTTCTCCGACAAGAGCATTCTCAGAGCCGGAAGAACCTCGTGCAGAACATTGTTGTAGGGCAGGGGAGTTATTTCTTCCTGTGGTTTCAACTCAGCCTCTATTGTCTGAATGATCCGTTCATAGATCCTTCTGATTTCTTCAGTGGTGTCAGCGCTGACAAAGCATCCGTGGTTCTCAAGGAATATTATCTGAGGATCATTTTTTATCCTTGTCCGATACCGGATAATCTCTGACTCAACAGCCTTGAAAAGGGTATAACCCGGATCGGTATAGGGAACAAAAAGTGCTTTTTCTCCGAAAAGTCTGTTTATAATGTTCCTTGCGTTCCTGCTGCACAGAACACCGTTGATCAGCGTGGGATGGAGGTGAACAACGAACCTGTAGCTGATAAGTTCATGAAGTGAGGTTTCTACCGAGGGTCTTTTCGGATTTATGTGATCTGCAATGCTGCCGTAGAGATCTGCTTTAACCTCTTCTTCTCTCTTTACGGCATCTTCAGAGTACTGGCGGGCCGATATTCTCTTAAGCTTTTCCCTGTCAAGTTCCACCAGGCCATTCTCATCGAGCGAAGCCAGGGAGGTTCCGCTTGCCTTTATCCATATCCTCCTGTCATCTTTATATGATGTGTTTCCTCCGCCGGCAATAACATATTCCGTGTTTGTGCCGTAGTAACGCGAAACTTCAATAAGATCCTTTAGTTCAGCCCTCATAGGAATATTTGTTTATATTAAGGAAGTATTCTATTACCATCCCCCCCAGTTCAGCAAATTCATCTTTTTCAGCCGTTCTCAGAATTCCAAAGGGTGAAAGATATCCTTCAAGAGTCATGGACCTGAGGTACTGATGAGCAGCTATTATGCAGGCTCCTTCCCATGCAATTTTCCTGAGATCTTCTCCCAGGGCAAGCGAACCCCTGGTGGTTACCTTGAGGGGCGACATTACAGGAGTATTATGCTCGGTCCCGAAAGTGATAAGAAATCCTTTTTCATGGAAGTATTTTACAAAGCCATGAAGTTTATCCTGATCATTTCTGGCGGGGATAA
>CAYRQY010000125.1:0-2744 GCA_964426435.1 uncultured Rikenellaceae bacterium
TTTCAAAGAAACTGTTCCTGTCGACAATCTGGGTAATGATATCTTTAACGTCGTATGCCTTGTTGGGATCGTCCGGGATCATATCCCTCAGTTTCCTGTTCACATCCGGCACCGATCCGTCGTCAGGCACCACCGGCGGATTCTCGACATTATTGGAAGGCAGGTATGAGAGGAATTTCTTAAGCGCCAGTATTGTGTTTTCCTCATCGTCGTAAATCAGGTGTGCAACACCGCTCTTGCGTGCGTGCACCTCGGCACCTCCCAGCTGGTCGAATGTAACATTTTCGTTAAGCACTTCCTTTACCACGTTGGGCCCTGTAACGAACATATAGCTGGTATGATTTACCATAAACACAAAATCGGTCAGGGCAGGAGAGTAGACAGCACCTCCTGCCGCAGGTCCCATGATAACAGAAATCTGCGGTATGATGCCGGAGGAGTGTATTATATTATGGAAAATTGAAGCATACCCGCTCAGGCTGGCCACACCCTCCTGTATCCTGGCTCCGCCGGAGTCAATTAGCCCGATGATAGGTGAACCCATCTTGAGAGCCATTTCCTGTATCTTTGCGATCTTTCTGGCATGGACGATTCCCAGCGATCCGCCCATTATGGTGAAGTCCTGGGCATAAGAGAACACCAGCCGGCCGTTTACCTTGCCGTGTCCTGTTATAACACCGTCCCCAAAAGATTTCTCAACCCGTCCGAATTCCAGGGGCTGGTCGGCAGGTGTGACAAATGCATCGATTTCTTCGAAGGTGCCGGGGTCAAAAAGGAGGTTTATGCGTTCATATGCAGTCAGCTTGCCTTTCGAGTGCTGTTTTGCAGCCTGTTTGGGACTGTATTGCTTTTGTCTCGCCTCCTGCCTTTCAAGGAATGCTTTGTAATACCTTCCGGATAAATCCATTTCTTATACCTTTATATTATATTAGAACTGCCTGGTATTTCAAACGGTGTCAAAAATAGTCAAACTTAGCTTAAAAGCAAACATACGGTTCGACCGTTAACTGGTCGGGCCTCTTAAAATATTGTATTTTAGTATAATAATGTGATTGTTTTTTCGACCGATTAAGATACCGATAAAAAAATCCTTTTTTCCTGAATTTGAATGAACAGCATCATCGATCCATTTGATGGGGGTTTAAGATATGTTAAAAATATTAATTCACGACATAAACAATGTCAAAAGTCACGAAAGGTGTTTGTTTTTAATTTTTTTTCCTATTTTCGCAGAAATTGGATTTACCTTTTTAACCTAAAATCAATTGTTTATGAAAAAATTCCTAGTTTTTATCATGCTGATGCTTGTAACAGGATCACTTGTTCTGGCTCAGACGGTACAGATCACCGGGAACGTTAAAGGGTCGGAGGACGGCCTTCCGATGCCCGGTGTATTCGTACAGGTGAAGGGGACTACCATCGGGACAATTACCGGGCTTGATGGCAATTATGTCCTGCCTGCACCTGCTTCGGCGCAGACTCTTGTTTACAGCTTCGTCGGCTTTGTCACCCACGAGGAGCCCATACAGGGCAGGACAAGGATCGATGTGGTGCTGAAGCAGGATCTGTTTAATGTCGATGAGGTCGTCGTTGTGGCATATGGCACACAGCAGAGACGCGACATTGGTGGAGCCATCACAACCGTTAAGGGCGATGCGATCCGGTCGGTTCCCGTACAGAGCTTCGACCAGGCACTTGCCGGAAGGGCAGCCGGGGTTTCGATAGTGATGCCCAACGGTGTGCTTAACAACCCGCCGGTTATACGTATCAGGGGATTTAACTCCATAACATCGAGTTCAAACCCGCTGATCGTTGTCGATGGAGTGCCCGTATTTACAGGTAATGTGGGAGGAACCGCCATCCAGAATGCTCTCGCCGACATTAACCCTGCTGACATTCAGTCAATGGAAGTGCTGAAGGATGCTTCTGCAACTGCACTTTATGGATCGAGGGCAGCTAACGGCGTCATCATTATTACCACAAGGCGTGGTTCTGGTGCCCGCACGAGGGTTACCTATGATGGCTATGCCGGATGGACCGAACCTTACAGGATGTTCGATCTGATGAACCCTGAACAGTATTTCAATCATAAGAACCTCGCACTCGAGAACTCAGGATCATCAGCAAGACTTGTATGGCCGACCGATGCAAGCGGAAAGAAGATTGAGACTTACTGGCCGGATTACGTCTACCAGAAAGGCTTCCAGCAGAGTCATGCAATCACAGCATCAGGTTCATCACCAACAACCTCCTACTTCCTCTCAGTAGGTTATACCGACCAGGATGGTATGTTCAGGAAGAACTCCTACAACAGGAAGAATGCCAGGATGAATCTCGATCACAAGCTTAACAAGTATATCACTATACGATCCAGAATAGAAAATACAAACGGATATACAAAGTCACCCGACACTGGAGCCTCCTTTTCTACTGCAGGAGCTGCCCGACTTGCTTTTGTTCTGCCACCCATTATCAGCCCCTTTCTGAATGATGGTTCATACAATATTTCCGGTTCTGGTATTGGTGGTATGGGAACAGGTCTTGGCGCCTCTCTTGGTTATCATAACCCTGCTGCTATTTTTGACCTTAACAAGCATACTACAGAAACAGAAAGGATTCTGGCAACTCTCTCAGCCAGCGTGGAACCTCTTACAGGACTGGTTTTAAAATCCTTTTAAGGTATTGATTATCTCTCGTGTGAAGTCAATTCATTTTGTTCTATCGTTTATGGTTTCTTCTTTTTT
>CAYRQY010000125.1:2754-7398 GCA_964426435.1 uncultured Rikenellaceae bacterium
TAATCTCGCCAGGGAAGCCACAACATTCTGGTCTCCCGTTACTGGTAACGGCTATTCATATAATGGTTTAGCATCCAATGACTTTTCACGTAATAACAGGTGGACCTGGACCAATACTGCCAACTATAATAAAACATTTTTTGAAAGGCTTACAGTTGGCATCCTGGGTGGTATGGAACAGCAGAGAACAGTTGGTGTAAGCTGGGAAGGCTGGAAAACAGGTGTATCCGACCCGTTCTTCACCCAGTATCAGGGATCGTGGTCCACCGCCCAGATTGGCGGCTGAGGATACGGTGAACAATATTACATCTCCTATTTCGGCCGTATCAATACCAACTGGAGCAGGAAATACTATCTTGAGGGTAGTATCCGCAGGGACGGCTTCAGCGGTCTTTCAAGAGGCAATAAGTTCGGTACTTTCGGTGGAGCATCATTCATGTGGAATGTTTCCAGGGAAGATTTTGTGGCAAACTCTGGCATCGGCAACATCTTTTCCGATATCAGGTTCAAGGCAAGCTACGGCCGTGTAGGGAATATGTTCGGTATTGGAAATTATAGCTCATTGTTCCTTTACAGTGCAAGCCTTTATGCCGCTGTGCCCACGCTGTACTTCTCACAGGCCGGGAACGCTGCCCTTCAGTGGGAGACCAGTGACAAATATGACCTGGGCTTAAGCTTTGGAATACTGAGAGATAAAATACAGGCAGACATCAACTGGTTCTACAACGATGTGGGTAACCTTATTCTTAACGTGCCCCAGGCACCTTCAAAAGGGATCCCCGGTAACTCCATTCCTGCAAACGTTGGAGCAATGTATAATACCGGAGTTGAGTTACAGGCAACAAGTTATAACATTGCAAGACCCAACTTTAGCTGGACTACTACCTTCAACATCACATTTATAAAGAATGAGGTAACTGAATTGGCTCCCGGCGTTGACGAAATTCGTGCAACAACCGGAGGCCTTGAGACAACAAACGTGACTGTGGTCGGTAAACCAGTCGGCAACCTTCTGGCTGTTGAAACCCGCGGTGTCGATCCGCAGACAGGAAGAAGAATATATGTCAATGCTAACGGACAGGAAGTCCTTTACCGCCATGAAGAAGCCCAGAGGTGGGTATTCAAATCTGACGGATCGGCCGCTCCGGCAATTTCAATTGCCACTGACGGTGTTCCCTTCGCATCACCTCTGCCCAAGGTTTATGGAGGTCTTGATAACAACGTTACCTACAAAAACTTTGACCTTGCTGTCAACCTGACATATTCACTTGGATTCTACGTATACGCTGGTTCAAAGGCCGGTATACGCGACCAGAGATGGTGGAACAACTCCGCAGAGGTGGCTGAAACTGCCTGGAAACAATCCGGAGATATCACAAATATTCCGAAGCCGGTTTGGGGCGATAATGTTTCCAACGGTTCAGCCTTTGCGATCAGTGAGAATATTGAGCGTGGCGACTATGTAAAAGTGAGAAACATTTCCCTCGGTTACGCTTTCAAGAACGTAATGCCCGATGTGCTTAATATTGAGAGACTTAGAGTTTACGCTCAGGTTTTCAATGCATTCCTGTTTACAAAGTATAGCGGTTCTGACCCTGAAGTGTCAACCAACGCTGATTCTAACCTTGCTCCCGGTATCGACAGAAATACTGCCCCGCAGGCAAGAACATATTCCTTCGGTGTGAATATAAGCTTTTAACTAATTAATTAAGAAATAGATATGAAAAACATAATTAAAGGTTCAATAATATTCACATTAATATTGTTGATGACCGGATGCTCCCAGGAGGAGTTTATGAATCCGGTGCCGAAAACTTCGCTGTCAGACCTTTCAGTGTTTGACAACAAGGTAAGGATAGAGGCACAGGTGAACGGTATGTATGCATCGCTCAAAAGCGGTCAGCATCTCGGGGGAAGATTCCATGCCTATAATGAGGTACGTTGCGATAACTTCATCCCCAAAAGCACCAACCTCGTAACATTGTATGCCACATGGAACCACACTGTGCTTGCAGGTACCAACGAGGTGCAGAACCTCTGGGGAGCTGTCTATTCAACTGTCAACGTGGTAAATGTCTTTCTTGAGGGCCTGGCAGAGGCATGGGAGAGTGGCAAACTGACAGGCGTAATTACCCAGTCCGAGTACGATCAGTACAGAAGCGAAGCATATACCATCAGGGCAATATGCTACTTCAACCTGATGCAGATGTATTCCAAACCCTATCATGTTGGCAATGGTGCCAACCAGGGTGTTCCCCTGAGGACCAAGGCAATGAAGTCAGCCGAAGAAAACGACCTGGCTCCAAGTACAGTGGCCGTAATATACGACCAGATCCTGAAGGACCTGAATGACGCTGAACCACTGGCGGTTTCAAGCTATAGCACCGATGTTCTTAATACAACACGGGTGCACAAGAATACAATTATCGCCCTCAAAACAAGAGTCTACCTGCACATGCGTAACTATCCACAGGTTGTGACTGAATCGGCCAAAATTGTATCAGCTGCAGCTCCGTTCACTTCACCGAGTGGTGTTGCCAATACGCTTAATCCTGTTTATGCCGACGTATTCAGAAGTCCATTTGTCTCCAAGGAGTCAATATTCTCCATGCCAATGACTTCAACCAATAATGCCGGTACTCAGAACCATATGGCTCACTATTTCGGATCCGGGTCGGATGAATCGTATCATCTGAACCAGAATGCCGGATACGTATTTGCAGCTATGGCCGACGATGATGCCAGAAAACTGATGCTTTATACACATACCGATGGAAAGGTATTTCTTACAAAATGGGTTGATCAGGCTACACGTGCTGAATGGGTTCCCGTGATAAGGTACGCAGAGGTGTTGCTTAACCGTGCCGAGGCAATTGTCAGGGCTGGTAATGCTGTAACTCAGGCAGCTGTCGACCTTCTCAATGCAGTGCGGACGCGGTCTTATCCTGATGGGGAATACGAATTAGCAGATTTTACCACTGCTGATGACTTCTACACTGCAATTCTCCTTGAAAGGAATATCGAATTACTTGGCGAAGGTTTCAGGAATCTGGACCTTATGCGCCTGGGACTTCCTATTCCGGGCAAAAGCAGTCCAGATATGGGAACAGTTGCAACAATTGCGACCACCGGTCCGTCATATATATGGCCGGTGCCGGCAAGCGAACTGAACTACAACAACCTCATGACTCCGAATAACTAATCGTTCGAAGTAAGCATAGAAAAAAGGCTGTCTCGAAAGAGCAGCCTTTTTTTATGTCGTGCAAGACTGCGCGACTCTTTGACTGCACGACTATTTGACTGCACGATTTCTATGATATAACCAAGCGTTCTTTGAAAATATTTTGGGATTGATACTCGTATCCTCTTTTAATAACTGCACAAAGTCTGTGAATGATTTTGTTTCTGACAGCATTTATTACAAGCATTTTATTTTTGCCTTGAGCAATTTTTCGTTTATAGTAATCCCGCAGCTCCGGATCCCATTGAATTGCAGACATGGCACCAAGGTGCAGCATGTGTTTGAGCACCTTGTTAGCCATATGACTAACCCGGGTTTTGCCTCTGACGCTGGACCCGGAACTATGTTCAAAGGGAGCAACTCCGCAATAACAAGCAAGTTGTTTTGGATTATTATACATTGAAAACTCATCGGTGAAACAAATCATAAATAATGCTGTTAGTTTTCCGACTCCAGGCACTGATTTAGCAAGCCGAAATAGTTCTTTCAGTTGGGGATCGTTCTTGATGAGATCGTCCAGATTTTTATCGATCTGTCCGATCTCATTCTCGAGTGATGACAAAGATTTATGACAGCTTCGGCGAACCATCTCGGCTGCTTTTGTGTCTCCCACTGCCATTAATTCTTTAATAGGTGTCTTTAAGGAATTTTGTGCAGTAATTAACCTTTCGCGAAGGGCCAGTAAATCGCGGAGTTTAAAGATCAAGTCACGTTGAGGCTTCCAGAGTTTTATATCATCCCTGTTTTTATAAGCATACAGAGCAATCCGGTGAGCATCAACACGATCATTTTTCCCACGCTGAAGACCCATAGAGCGAATGATATTTACAGGCATCTCTATCCACACTTTGCAGTTCTGTTTAACAAAAAAACTTGTTAATGGACGACAGTAGATTCCTGTAAACTCCATACAGAAGATTGTTTCATCCAGATTGATCTCATGTTCTTTCTCAAGGAATTTAACCATTAACTTAATTCCTTTTGGAGTGTTTTCAAAAACTCCCTGGAAGACATGATCCTTGTCAAGCTCCTTTATCAATGCGAGATCAAACTTGGATTTCGACACATCAATTCCAACAAAATTTGTAAACATGGTTTCCAATTTTTTGGTTAACTTTATAGTCTAAAACCACGTTCTGAACACACTCAAGTCCCTGATAATAGGCCAAAAGCCTTAATTTCTATTTGAAGCTTGTTCAAAACACCGGTATGGGATTTAATCGTGCGATAAGTCTGGAAACTTTTGACTGCAGTTAATTCTACCATACCGGTTGGTTTTTATATCAATGTACAAAATTGAACAAAAAAAATATAAGAGATTAATATTAAAATATTTACAATAATAATAGAGTTTTAAAAAAGATAATGAAATCCTTAGTGCTAATCTAAGGGACTGCACGACT
>CAYRQY010000126.1:0-7393 GCA_964426435.1 uncultured Rikenellaceae bacterium
TCAGAGGTTTTGAGGGGTGTTTCTGGTTATTGTACAATCCTCCGGAACCCACCTGGGCCCCTACCTGCACCCTGGATGTATCCCATATCTGGACCTGTGGTGATCCCCTGAGGTAAATGCCGCTGTCGCCTCCCTTTGTGATTTTCCAGTCGACAAGCATCTCAAAATCAGCATACTCTTCCACTGAGCAAAGATTATCACCTCTGCCGCTGAACCAAATTGCCCCGTCCTTAACACTCCAGTTTTCCACAACGCGCTTATTGGCCTCAGCCTGCAACCTGGCCAGCTCAGCCGGTTTCATTTTTGCACGGGCAACCGGATTCTGGACAAGTCCCTGCCAGCCGGTAAGATCCCTGCCATTGAACATGCTTTTGAATCCCTCACCGGGCTGCATGCTGTCGAGATATTTAAGAACCATTTCCCTGTCATACTCGGCTTCCATACCCGCAAGTTTTGGTACGGCCCTTGTGAGAATATCCCTCACAAGGGTCCCATGCATTCCGGTCCGTGATGTTATCGAAGGCAGTGCGATCTGCATTGCCGCCCTTGCAGCTGCAGCAGAGGTTGCAGGATCATCAAGGTAGTCAGCCACAAAAAAGAGTGACTGGTATGTTTTTAACCTTCCTGTTTCGGTAGTGATCCTGTTTTTTCTTTCATCGCTCAGTGCAAACGGCATTATCTTCCTGAAAAGCAAAAGTTTCTGCTCATCCGGCACAGGAGCTGTCCTGATCTGTCTTACATACCCGTCGAATGCAGGTCCCTCATAGGTCTTGTTACCCGAGGCGCAAATCTCGAAAAGGGCTGAGGAAGCTGAATAGTCTCTCCACGATGTGAGAGCCCTGAAACAGATCTCCCTCATTTCCGGAGTACCCTCTTCAAACTCTTTCAGGACCACAGCCAGAGCATCCCTTCCGCCTGTCCCGGCAAGCACCGGTATTATCTTCATTTTCAAGCTTATTAACGCCGCCGGATCAAGCTTCAGTGTATTATTGACGAAAGTGCTGATCAGCAGATCGGATCGTCTTTCAGGATCTGGGATTAATGCCGACGCTGTGGAGAGGGCAGACTGAATATCAGTCAGATAGGTCTTATCGTCGGTCACAGCAAGCAGTTTGATAAGCTCCTGCCTGTTCTCCTGTCCGGCAAGCGGGGCAAGGGCCCTGTATGCTGCAGTTCTGACTGATCCATCAGCTGATGATGTAAGCGGAAGAACATCGGAGAAGTACTCCTTTGCCCTGCTCCAGGCAATTATATCAACAGCTGTTTTTCTGGCAGGATCGGGTCCGCTGGTCAGTACCGGTCTTAAAAGTTTAATATGCTCCCTCTTCATCACCGACATAAGCGAGGTCTTTACAGCATCCTGGTCATCAGGTAATGTGAAACCTGTCATATAACTGATGAGAGCCGGAATGGCTTCTTCACCGCTGATCTTTGCCAGGGCAGAGGCGGCTTCAATCCTCACTGCCTTATCAGCATCGGAAAGAGATCTGTTAAGCAGGGGAAGAGCAACGATGTCGCCACGGATACCGAACATGGTAATTATTTCCGGTCTGGCCTGAGGGATGGCCCCCGGGAAAAAATCGAGCCAGGTCTGTGCAATTTCTGTTCCGGGTATTAAGAGTGAAAGATTCAATGCTGCGTTCCTGTATTTCCGGTCAGGATGGCTGGCGGCTTTAAATATTTCGCTCATGGCATTTTTGCCGTGGAATCCGGTATATACGGTTAATGCCGCGATCTTGTTCTGAATTGTTATCTTGTCGTTACATCTGGCTATTACCAGTTTACAGATCCTGTCGAGGGTTTTGACATCCCCGTTTTCTCCGGCGACCCTGGCATAGGTCAGAAGTGAGGCCACTGCACCTGTGTGTTCCCACCTGAACTTAACTCCCCTGGCGGCTTTCAGCAAAACCGGATAAGCAAGAGGAGAGCCGCTGCGGGCCAGGGCATTGTAAGCCGATGCCCTTATGTTAACGCTTATATTCGACGACCATTGAATATACTCGTTTACTGCAATCTGAGAGCCCATCGCTGCAAGTGCATTCATCACCGCGGCCGCACATGGAAGGTTCCTGTCCTTCAGAGCTTCGGCAAGCACTTTTTCAGCTTCGGGTCCGCCGATTGAAGTAATTGCCGCGAGTGCAGGTCCGCAGACATCCTTATCAGCAAGATACTTACTGAGTGCGTTTACAGAAGGTTCTCTGCCGACAGTCTGGAGCTGCTTCATAAAGAAGTCTTTCACGCCGTTATCTCCTGCGGCATTTGAATAGCCGATGCATATCTGCTCCCACATTGCCCTTTCCTTCTCTCTTCCCGGAGCAGAAAGGAACCGGGAAAGGCTTTCAATTCCGAAACGTGCACGGGTATCATCTCCGGTTCCGGCCGGAACTACCTGGTCGCATACGAGTCTTAATCCGGCATCTCCCATGGCAATCATGTCATTCATAAGCCTGTCGGTGTATCTGAGGTCGTTTGCCGGGAACTGGGCAAGCAGGTCAGCAACACGTGTTTCAATTGTTCTCCTGTCCTGCCCTGAAGCTGAATTAAAATAAAGTATCAGGGTAAGACAAACTGCTAATATTCTTCGAAATTTCATATTCTGTTCTTTTTCAATATTTATCATCGTGTATTCTCAGGTCAGATCCTCCAGGGATCGCGCATAGGAGGGTTAATAAGCCTGTTTGCTCCTTCATCGTCAGGGAAGTTCTGTTTTACAGGATCAAATTTCAGGTTTCTTCCCAGCCTTAGGGCGATAATCCCGAGATTAACGATCGAACATGACCTGTGGCCGTTGGACTCATTAAGCGCAAACTTCTTACGGGTAATAACAGATTCGGTGAACGTTGTTATCTGCGGTTCAGGGTCGGGAAGCGAGTCTATCAGTTTTTCCATATCCCTGATATCCGATCTGAACCCCCTGTAAACTTTTCCGTGAGGTCCTTCAATGTATGCAGCATCCTGGTCGCGGTTTTCGCCGTCCAGAATAATTTTGCATCCGTCCCCGTAAGTATATATTATCCTCCTCCACGAGCCTACAGCATCGTAATGCTGCTGCGGTGCGTCAATCTCAACCGAGACTGGTCCGGTATCATCTTTTCCCAGAAGGTATTGCACCGGATCGAGATAGTGCTGACCCATGTCGCCCAAGCCTCCCCCGTCGTAGTCCCAGTAGCCCCTGAACTTTGAATGAACGCGTTCTGCGTTATAGGGTTTATCGGGAGCTGGTCCCAGCCACAGATCGTAGTCGAGTTCAGGCGGGACAGGCTCAGGCTTAAGGTTATGAAGGCCGCTCCAGTAGAATTTCCAGTCGTAACCGGTAACGCCGCTGACGGTAAATTTCAGCGGCCATCCAAGCACACCGCTGTCAACAAGCTTCTTAAGCGGCTTCACCGTCGTGCCAAGTCCGTAGAAAGGATCCTTGAACCTGAACCAGGTATTGAGTCTGAACATGCGCCCATATTCCTGGACTGCTTCAACAACCTTGATACCTTCACCAATGGTCCTTGTCATCGGCTTCTCGCACCATATATCCTTACCAGCTTCGGCAGCCATCCTTGACATTATTCCGTGCCAGTGGGGAGGCGTGGCAATATGGGCAATATCTATGTCGGGACGGGCAAGCAGCTCCCGGAAATCGCGATAGGCCGTAACGTTTCCGCCAGCCGCTGCAACTGCCTGCTCCAGATGCCTGGTGTCGACATCACATACAGCGAGCACCCTGATGTTCTCGTAGGGTATGTGCCCGCGGCCCATTCCTCCCACTCCTATGATACCTTTTGTAAGCTGATCGCTCGGGGGAGTGAATCCCCTGCCGCCAAGCACATGCCTGGGAATAATTGTAAAAGCCAGAAAGGCACCGGCCGACTTCTTAAGAAAATCGCGCCTGCCATGATTCTTTTTATTCATAATTGCAATATATGTGGTTAGTATATCTCCTCAGGTTCTGGTAAAGATAAAAAGGTTAACGGGTAAAGATAAAAGATAAAAGACAAAAGGAAAAAGACAAAAGGAAAAAGAATATGGCTTATGGCTCATGGCTCATGGCTCATGGCTCATGGCTCATGGCTCATGGCTCATGGCTCATAGCTCCAGCCTTCGCTACTGCCAACTTTCGTCGGTACTCGGTCCTGGGTCCTCGGTACTCGGTCCTGGGTACTGGGTCCTCGGTACTCGGGCTTCGGGCTTCCGTTTCAAACAACAACCCCCATCAGATTATGCATAGCTGCACTGCTGAAAGGGGTGTGTGGAATAGTTACGGAGCTTCGGGGAATGGAGGGTTGTAAAACTCCGTTGTTATACAAATCCATAGCAAAAATAATCTGAACGATCTCTTTTGATATTACCGGGAGGGTTTATTGTAGGAACCGGGCAGATTTCTGTACTGAGGGCGATGCCTGCTGTACGAAGGATATACGGATTGCGGAATGCGGAATGCGGAATGCGGATTGGGGGAGCGGATCAGCCGTTATTCCTTCCTGAGGCTGTAGACCGATACCGCCCACAGGTAAACCATGCATGCCACCAGCAGTGACATTCCGATAGCAATGGTCGTCATATCGCTTATCCATCCAATCAGCAGAGGTATGACAGCACCACCCGATATAGCCATCATGATGAGTCCGGAGATCTCATTGCTCCTCGAGGGATAACTGGCAACCGTGATTGAAAAGACCAGGGGAAATATGTTGGCAACGGTGAGCCCTGTCATAAAGACAAGAACCCAGGCAGCCGGAACCGATTTTATCAGGAGCAAAATTGTTATACACACTATCCCCAGCAGCGATGTCCACATGAAGAACCTGTGCGCCGAGATGCGCGTAAGCATCAAAGCCCCGGCAAAAGTACCAAGCATCCTGCCGAAGAAATAGACGCTTCTGCCCGATTCAGCTGCAACCTGCTCAATACCAAACTGTTTCATCAAAAACTGGCCGGAGTTGGAATTAAAACCCACATCGACTCCAACAACCAGGAATATTGAAAAAACCATGAAGAAAATATACTTGTTGCCCAGCAGACCGAAGGCAGAGCCAAATGTTGCCCTGAACTCTTCCGTGCGTGACTCGTCTATTTTCACTGTACCAAGCCATAGAACCGATAATACTGAAACAACACCAAAGACCAGGAAAATCAGCTTCCAGTCGCCAAACCGTGCCGCCAGCAAAGCGGCCAGGGGAGCCCCCAGCATCGATCCCACTGCTTTGATGAATTGCGAGAAACTGAGAAAACTGGAAACCCTGTTGCGCGGAACCACATCAAACAGCAGCGGATTTGCGGAAACCTGCACCACAGTATTTCCTATGCCGATAAGGGCAAAGCCGGCCAGCACCATTTCAAAAGAATAGAACAGGTAAGGGACCAGCAGCCCCACCGCCGTCAATCCCATTCCTGCATTGAGCATGTTCCTTTTTCCCAGCCTCGACTGAAGTACGCCTACCGGAACCGACAACAGGAAAAACCAGAGGAGCGCTGCTGACGGGATAAGCTGAGCAAGGGTTGCGCTTAGCCCCATATCTGCACTCACCCTGTCGACACTGATCCCAACCAGGTCAACAAAGCTCATTACAAAGAATGCCATCAGGACCGGCACTGTTTTACTGAGGTTTATTTTTTTTGTCTCCATAATTGAGTTGTGAGTTGTGAGTGGTGAGTAGTGAGTGGTGAGTGGTGAGTGGTGAGTGGTGAGTAGTGAGTTGTGAGTGGTGAGTAGTGAGTGGTGAGTAAATCAGGGTTGAAAATATTTAAAATCGGGAGCAATCCAAAATATCTGTAAATAAAAAAATGGCAGGCTGGATGAAAATCAGTGTTGCAGGATGATTATTTTCATGTTTAATCAGGTTTTTAAGTTTTACCTTGTTGGATAAATATTGATACCACCTTATCTCAGAAATTAAATCGTAATCATATGGCAAAAGTAACCAGGGAAGATGCGCTTCTGTATCACTGCAGGGGTCGTCACGGAAAGGTAGAGGTTATCCCCACAAAACCCTACAGAACACAACTTGACCTCAGCCTTGCATATACCCCGGGTGTGGCATTCCCGTGTCTCGAAATACAGAAGAATCCTGAAGATGTATACAAATATACAGCCAAGGGAAACCTCGTCGCTGTCATTTCAAACGGAACAGCCGTACTGGGCCTGGGAGACATAGGGGCAATGGCAGGCAAGCCGGTTATGGAAGGTAAGGGTTTGCTTTTCAAGGTGTTTGCCGATGTGGATGTTTTTGATATTGAAATAGATGAAAAAGACACAGATAAGCTGGTGGAGATCTGTGCAAAAATTGCCCCAACTTTCGGAGGCATCAACCTCGAGGATATCAAGGCTCCGGAATGCTTCGAGGTGGAGGCCAGGCTTAAGGAGTTGCTTGACATACCGGTATTCCACGACGATCAGCATGGTACTGCAATAATTTCAGGAGCTGCATTGCTGAATTCGCTGGAGATAACAGGCAGGAATATAGGGGATGTGAAGATGGTTGTTTGCGGGGCAGGCGCAGCCGCAATATCCTGTTCAAGGCTATACCTCTCGCTGGGCATAAAGAGAGAGAATATCGTGATGGTCGACACAAAGGGTGTGATAAATACCCGAAGGAGCGATCTGAACAGGTACAAACAGGAGTTTGCCACCTCCAGGAATATAAATACGTTAGCCGAAGCTCTAAGGGGCGCGGACCTCTTCCTGGGGCTTTCAGTTGCCAACATGTTGTCAGGGGAGATGCTTTCGACAATGGCCGACAATCCGATAGTGTTTGCAATGGCCAATCCAAATCCTGAAATAACCTATGAAGAGGCAATGGCAACAAGAAACGACCTGATATTCGCCACCGGCAGATCAGATTATCCCAATCAGATCAATAATGTTCTCGGCTTCCCCTTTATATTCAGGGGAGCCCTGGATGTCAGGGCGTCTGCTATCAACGAGGAGATGAAGCTCGCTGCTGCAAGGGCTCTTGCCGGTCTGGCCAAGGAGCCGGTACCCGGGTCAGTCCTGAAAGCATATAACATCGATAAGCTTGCATTTGGAAAGGATTATATTATTCCAAAACCACTCGATCCGAGACTTATATCGCGGGTAGCCTCAGCCGTGGCAATGGCCGCTGTGGAGACCGGCGTCGCAAAAGAGCCCGTAACTGACTGGGAAACCTACAAAAAATGCCTGGATCTCAGACTTAGCGAGCATATATCGAGAATTGCAGAGATGGAAGGAATCTAGATAAGTGATTCAGAAAGAGCCTCTGAGTCGTTTTCTTTCTGCTATCTGTTTAAAGACTTTCTTTTCGTACATCCAGGTGATAAGATCCGAGGTCTCCTTTATGGAGAACGATTCACGGTTTATTGTTGCATCAAAAAGATATTCCAGGTTATGAGGCTTTTTGTCGAGGAAAGACAGAATGGTGTT
>CAYRQY010000127.1:0-7355 GCA_964426435.1 uncultured Rikenellaceae bacterium
CGGAGAAAGGAGAAAGTAATGAAGATAAAGCGTATACTGATAGCGAACCGGGGCGAGATAGCCATCCGGATCATGAGGACTGCGCAGAGAATGAAGATTGAGACTGTTGCAATAAAGACAGCATTGGAACCTAATGCAATGTACCTCTCCCATGCCGACAGGATATTTGACAACACTGAGGACTTATCGGAAATTCCGGTTTTCCTCGATATAGAAAAACTGATTGCCATCGCAAGGGAGACCGGAAGCGATTCAGTGCACCCGGGATATGGTTTTCTGGCGGAGAATGCCTATTTCGCCCAGAAGTGTGCAGAAAACGGTATCAATTTTATCGGACCATCGCCTGATGCAATCTACAAAATGGGAAACAAAACCATTGCACGAAGGATTGCTCTTGCCGGCGGCATACCGATGGCTATGGGGAGCGAGGGGAATATCGGCAATGAAGTTGAAGCTGTTGTGGTTGCCGGAAAGATAGGTTATCCGGTAATTATCAAAGCTGCCTCGGGGGGAGGCGGAAGGGGGATGAGGATCGTAAGGAAGGCCGAGGAAATGGAAAAGATGTTCATCATCGCAAGCAAGGAGGCTGAGAAGGCCTTCAACGATCCATCGGTGTTTATCGAAAAATACATTGAAAATCCAAAGCATATAGAGTTCCAGATCCTGGGCGACACAAAGGGAAATATTATACATCTGGGAGAAAGGGAGTGCTCGATCCAGAGGAAACATCAGAAACTTCTTGAAGAGGCTCCCTCATCAGCCCTTGATGAAAGGCTGAGGGAGGAGATGGGCCGTATCGCAGTGCAGATGGCACAGGCAGTGAATTACCATTCTGCCGGAACGGTGGAGTTTCTTCTCGATTCCGACAGGAACTTCTACTTCATGGAGATGAATACAAGGATCCAGGTAGAGCATCCTGTAACAGAAATAATTACCGGCATTGATCTGATCGAACAGCAAATAAGGATTGCCAACGGAGAAACACTCAGCTTTAAACAGGAAGATATCAGGCTCAGTGGATGGGCGATCGAGTGCAGGATAAATGCCGAGGATGTCCAGGCAGGTTTCGCACCCGATCCCGGCAAGATAGAGAGTCTAAGTCTTCCGGCAGGGCAGAATATAAGGGTTGACACAGGAGTAAAGGACGGTTCGGTCATTGTGGCAAGTTTTGACTCGATGATCGCCAAGCTTATTGTAAGGGGAAATGACCGGAAGGAAGCCATAAGGAACTGCAAGCTGGCACTCGACAAGGTCTGGATAAAGGGCACAAAAACCACACTGCCTTTCTTCCGCATGCTTGTCCGCCATCCCAAGTTCCAGGATGGGAGCTTCACAACAGCATTCATTGAAAAAGACCTCGACAGGTATTACTTCAACAGCGAGTATGAAGAGATGCTTGCCGCATGGCTTGCAACAAAGCTCTACATAGAGGAGAATCTTCAGGATGACAGCATTAATGTGGATTTTGAAGAGGGCCGGGAGATGAGTCCCTGGCTGCTGAACAAGAGAATCAATCAGTTTTAAACTTATTGCCATTTCATTCATGACAGGCGACAGCACCAATATCAGGAAACTATATGCTCTCTCTTCTGAAAAAAGAAGATACTGCTTCCCCCTGCCTCTAAGGCATACTATAAGGATTGGCAGAAGGAACTATGATGTAAGGCTGAAGGCGGACGAGAAGCTTGGCACCTACATTCTGTGGAAGAACAGAAAGTATCCCGTAGAGATTGTACGATCGAGGCAGAACAAGTACGAGATACTCTTCAACGATATAAGCTATACCTTCACCGTTGAGACTCCTTTCTCCCTTAAAAGGATGAAGGTGCTGAGTTCTGCGAAAGGAAAGGCCGACAAGGAAGTTCTGAAAGCCCCGATGCCCGGCAAGATCATTGATGTTCTGGTAAGAGAAGGCGCTGAGGTGATGCGTGGAGAACCTGTTGTTATTCTCGAAGCAATGAAGATGCAAAACGAGATACAGTCTCCCGTCACCGGCAGGATAATAAGCATAAACGTCAAAGCCTCCATGAATGTTATGAAGGATGACGTTCTTGCTGAGATAAAACCCGATTAAGCCTCCGGTACGCTTTTAAGTGTTTCGCACAGGTAATCAAAGAATTTCGACACAGAGGGAATCAGTACCTTTTCATCGGGGGAATGCGGATACCGTATTGTTGGTCCGAAAGAAATCATATCGAGGTCTTTATACACACCGCCTATTATTCCGCATTCAAGGCCTGCATGTATTGCTTTCACCTCGGGAATCTTTCCGTACATCCTGTTGTACACCCCGCTCATAGTCTTAAGTATGGGTGAGTCCATGTTTGGCTTCCATCCCGGATAACTTCCTGACATCTTTACCTCCGCTCCTATCAGGTGGAATACAGCAGCGATTTTCCAGGCTGTAGCCTCCTTTGCCGTATCTACAGAACTTCGTGTCAGGTTGCTGGCTTCAAATCTTCCATTCGCGCATTTTACAATTGCCAGGTTATTTGATGTTTCCACCAGTCCCTTCATGGCCTGGCTCATCCGCTGAACGCCGTTCGGACATGCATAGAGCGCCCTTATTATCCTGTACTGGTCGCCCTGACTCATAACCTTCGGGGGCAGATTGGTCTTTATTGCAATAAAAGAGAGGTCAGGCTCGGTATCGGAGAACTCCGCCCTGAAAATCTTTTCATAACCCTTAACGAACTCTGCGAATTCATCTGCCTTTATCTCCGGTACAAGCACCACGGAGTATGACTCGCGGGGTATTGCATTCCTGAGATCCCCTCCCCCGGCTTCTGCCACCCTTGCCCCGAAATCTGCTTCTGCCTGCATCAGGAAACGGAACATTATCTTGTTTGAATTGGCCCGGCCGAGCGCGATATCAACTCCGGAGTGCCCTCCCCTGAGGCCTTTTGCCGTGATCCTGAATGCTGCCATGCCCAGAGGAGTTTTCTCTTCGGCATACTCTTTCCCTATGGTCACATCTATTCCTCCTGCACATCCTACATAAAGCTCGCCCTCGTCTTCCGAGTCGAGATTCATCAGAATATCCCCCTTCAGGAATCCTTCTTCAAGCCCGAAGGCGCCTGTCATTCCGGTCTCTTCGTCTATGGTGAGGAGCACTTCAAGAGGACCGTGTTCAATCTTATCTGAAGCAAGCACGGAAAGGGCTGCGGCCACTCCAATGCCATTGTCCGAACCGAGGGTGGTGCCATCTGCCCGCACCCAGTCACCATCGATGACAGTCGTGACGGGATCTTTTCCGAAGTCGTGATTCTTATCGCTGTTCTTCTGCGGCACCATATCGAGATGTGCCTGAAGTATGACCCCCTTGCGTTTTTCCATACCCTTTGTGGCAGGTTTCCTGATTATCACATTGCCGGTTTTGTCGGTAACCGTTTCAAGGTTATTCTTCCTGCCAAAATCCTTAATATACTCAACCAGTTGTGTTTCTTTCTTTGATGGATGAGGTATCTGTGTAATATCGTGGAAATAGTTCCAGAGTGGTTCGGGTTTGAGTTTTCGGATATAGTTCATATTTCTGTTTTTAATAGGTTAATAATTCTAAATTTACAAATTTTAATGGAATCATTGTTAACATGGTCCCAAAAAAGCAACAAACAGTCATTCCTGATGATTTTGTAACAAAAACTTAACAATCTAATTTCTTTGAATTTAAGGCGAATTGTTCTAATTTCACACCGCAAAACAGAGAACCTTTACAAAACCCTCACTGAGTGAATATCTACCTCATATTTGTAATTGTACTGTTATTCCTTGCCGTATCCGACCTGGTAGTTGGGATCACCAACGATGCGGCAAACTTTCTCAACTCAGCAATCGGATCAAAGGTCGCGTCGTTTAAGGTTATTCTGGCAATTGCCGCGCTGGGTGTATTGGTGGGGGCAACATTTTCGAGCGGCATGATGGAGATTGCAAGGTCGGGGATCTTTCACCCCGGGCAGTTCTTCTTTTCGGAGATAATGATCATTTTCCTTGCTGTAATGATTACCGATGTGGTGCTTCTTGACACATTCAACACTTTCGGGTTTCCAACGTCAACCACTGTATCAATAGTTTTTGAATTACTGGGCGCTGCTGTAGCCGTTTCGCTGATTAAAATCTTCAATTCGACAGACACCCTGGGCGATCTCGGGAATTACATCAATTCCGGCAAAGCCCTGGCGATAATAGCAGGTATACTCCTCTCTGTAGCAATAGCTTTTACCTGTGGTATGATTGTTCAGTTCATCACCCGGATGATCTTTTCCTTCAATTATGAGCGGTACATGAAGTATTTCGGCGCTGTATGGGGAGGTGTTGCCATAACGGCAATAGTTTACTTCATGCTTGTAAAGGGAGCCAGGGGGGCTTCGTTCATGACCGAGGAGGCACTTGAATGGCTTCAGACTCACACATTTCAGCTTTTGCTGTATTGCTTTGCAGGATTTACAGCTCTCTTGCAGGTGCTGATAAGTCTTTTCAATGTAAACATCCTGAGAATAATAATACTTATCGGCACCTTTTCCCTTGCCATGGCATTTGCGGGCAACGACCTGGTGAATTTCATCGGCGTACCCCTGGCCGGGCTTGAGTCGTTCAGGGATTTCGCCGGCAATCCTTCCCTCACAGCGGAAACCTTCAGAATGGGAAGCCTGGCAGAACCTGTTAAGACTCCCACAATGTTTCTCCTGACCGCAGGTTTGATAATGGTGGGAACCCTGTTCCTGTCAAAGAAGGCAAGGACCGTATCGCAGACTGAGATCTCTCTTGCGAGGCAGGGAACGGGTACAGAAAGGTTTTCGTCAACCCTGGTTTCAAGGTCTCTTGTAAGAGGTATGGTAGAGGCCACCAGGTTTTTCAAAAGGCTGGTTCCGGACAGGTTTATTGCCTTCGTCGAGAAGAGATTTGATGTTGCAGCTTACAGAAAGAAAGCCAGGGCAGGGAAAGATAATTCCTCGTTTGACCTGCTGAGGGCATCTGTGAACATGTTTGTGGCCAGTATACTTATAGCATCAGCCACATCGCTCAAGCTGCCCCTTTCAACCACTTATGTAACCTTCATGGTGGCCATGGGGACATCCCTGTCGGACAGGGCGTGGGGAAGAGAGAGTGCAGTTTACCGAATCACAGGAGTACTGAGTGTGATCGGGGGGTGGTTCTTTACTGCCATTACAGCATTTACAGTCGCTTTCCTGATGGCCCTGTTCCTTAACTGGGGAGGAATTATTGCTGCACTTATTGCCGTTGCGCTGGCAATGGTATTTGTTGTCCGCACCACAATCCTTCACCGGAAAAGAGCTGAAAAACAGAAGAAGAAAGAGGAATTTGATGAAAATGAGACCCTGAACGGGGAGCATATCCTTGACAAATGCAACTCCACAATAACAAGCGTTGTGAATTCAGTCTCAAAGCTCTATTTTTCCACTTTGCTGAACCTGATTAAGGAAGACAGGAAAAAGATGAAAAAGGTGCTTCACAAAATTGAAGAGCTCAACCAGTACTCAAAAGAGTTAAAGTACAATATCTACCGCACATTACAGAAGCTTGAAGAGGATTCGGTTGAAACAGGTCCGTATTATGTGCAGATACTCGATTATATCAGAGAGATTGCCCACAGTCTCAGATTTATAGGGGAACCGGTATTTGAGCACCTCGACAACAATCACCCCCCGCTGATACGTGAGCAGATAAAGGACCTTCATGAACTGAACGAATCAATCTCATCATTCTATGATGAGATACTGTCCATCGCCAGGAAAAAGAACTTCAGGGACCTTACTCATCTGATCTCTCAGCAGCAGGCTATACTTGAGCTTATCCAGAGGATGAAGAAGAAGCAGGTTAAGTTCATAAAATCGGAACAGATCGGTACACGCAATACCATTCTCTATCTTAACCTTCTATCGGAAAGCAAGAATCTTGTACTTTACACTATAAACATGGTGAAATCGCACCGCGATTTCCTTATGAATGGAGATCAGCAGCAAAAGAAATAGACGCCGGAGTACCCTTACTTGCTTTTAATCATGGTCAACACCATCTTGAACCTCTCCACGGCGTTGACAGCGTGCGGTATTCCTGCCGGCATAATAATACTCTGTCCGGCCTCCAGGAGATAGGGCTTACCCCCGATAATTACCTCTCCTCGTCCGTCAACCACCTGAATAAGAGCGTCAAATGGTGCAGTGTGCTCGCTCAGGGCTTCTCCCTTTGCGAATGCAAACAGGGAAATATTGCCCGTCTCCTTCTTCAGTACGGTCCTGCTAACGATACCTCCTTCGGAATATTCAACTGATCCGCTGAAGCTGAATACGTTTGATTTTTCGAATTCGTTTGATTTCATAACTGGGTACTGGTTACTGGGTGCTAGGTACTAGGTACTAGGTACTAGGTACTAGGTACTAGGTACTAGGTACTAGGTGCTAGGTGCTGGGTAGTACTCGGTACTCGGTACACGGTGCTGGGTTATTCTGGTTTCTGGCCTGAGGGAAGTTCAAGACCGTAGCCCTGTTTCCTGTCGGCCTGCTTGAGCTTATACGCCAGGAATATTGAAACGATCCCGCAAATTACCAGGATGAATATGGGTATATTATAATTATAATTCATTTCTCCCGCGCGGATAGTTTTCAGGTTACTCCTGTTTGCAAGGTCGAGCAATGCGCCGATTCCCCAGAAGAAGAGTCCCAGGCCCCAGTTCTGTACTGTAAACATTGAGGCATAAGCTGTTCCAAGCCGGTATTCAGGCACTATCTTTGCCACCGAGGGCCACATTGCAGCCGGAACGAGTGAGAAGGCAACCCCAAGGCTGAGGAGCCCGAGATAGGCCAGGATCTTAACGCTGAAGAGAGAGAGGGCTATATGTGCAAAAATAAGCAGCAGTGATCCCAGGATCATTATTGATGCACCGTACCCTTTCTTATCCACAAAATTTCCGAATATCGGGGTGAAGAGGATTGTTCCCAGTGGAATCAGCGATGCCGTTTTCGGCCCGTTTGTGAACCAGAGTCTGAAAGTATCCCTCAACAGCCAGATAAACAGCAGGAACATAATAAAGATAATCAGCATGGAGATATTCTTGCCGGCTCTTCGTCTGATATTTGAAGGCACAAGCGAAAAAGCGAGTCCAAATATAAAGAGCACGACAAAAACGCTGGAGTTGCCGATTGCCTTACTTCCGAAAAGGATTATATTGCTGTTCGGATCGTCAGGAAGAACATAGCTGAAACCGAATTTATTGACAAGCATGTCGGGTGCATACTGTATGAACGGAAAAACAGCAGCATAAAATGAAACGCACAGCAAAGCTATATAAATGAATGAGGGGTTTGTGGCCAGCTTGACAAGGTCAGAAAACCTGAACT